>JAAYJY010000102.1 GCA_012522705.1 Syntrophomonadaceae bacterium
GCGCAGATGGGTCCCCAAGCCGATGAAGCAATGCGGGTCGAAGCAGAGAAGATCCTGACCTGGCAACAGGAACGTCGCAATGATGCCTCGGCCACCGCTCAGCCCTCCGATATACAGGGCCGGGACGAGTGGCGGCTGAAAAATATGCTGCAGTTAAGCAGATCGATGGGGGTGTTTTAGGAGTGGAATCTCCGGGTCAAGCCACACCATATATAACAATAGTCGAGGACATGATACAAAAGCTCCGGACTGAACTGGATCAGCAGGTGCAGCCTGTCACCGCCAGCACCGACCAGGAAGGACTGGACCAATACCTACTGGACCTGAACACTTATTATTACCAGAGTTTCCACCAGCACTTTATGCCCCAGTACCGGGAGGCCAGTGAGGACAACCTGCGGCGCATATACCGGCTAAGCCGCCAGGAGCAATCGCTGCAGGCTGATTTGCTCAACGCCTTGCGTCTCTGCATAAATGTCTACAACCGGACCCGCAGTGGGGCGCGGCAGTTGCAGGACTTGCGCGCCAATACCCATCAGGTCCGAATGAGATTGCAGAGCGAGGCCGAAACCCGTCCGGTCGATTTACTGTACCTTTTGAAGGAACATGTGGAAGACTGGACCCGTTTCATAGCAGAGGTGGATGTGGCTCGTTCCTTGAAGGCTCACAAACCGTTGCTGGACACGCTGGAGCGTTTTCCCGCCTGCAAGCTGGCGGCATCCCTATTCAGAACCGGGAATTTCCAGGACCGGAAAGACAAGCGCGAGTTCAACCGGCTCCTGTCGCAATGGCAACTGGGCATAAGAATGCTGGACCGGTTGTTAAACAATCCGCATGCCGGCAAGGAACTGCTATACAGCCTGGCCGATGAATTGGAAAAGATCGATTCCAGCTGGGACAGCCGCAAGGCGCTCCCGGCAGTACGGATGTGGTATAAACAAAACGTTCAACCCGGCTTCCAGCTTTACCTGGAGACATTGAGGAGCTATGGCAGCCGTCCGGACCAACGGCGTGCCTCCCGGCTGGCAGTCCAATTTCAAGATTGGCTGCAGGCCTGGCTGCAAACCTTGGAGCAGTACTTCATTTTACAGTCCCGGGGCTGGGACCAATGGTTTGACCGCTTGCCTGACCTCCGGCAGCTGGATGGAAACTTATTGCTGGAATTGGCTGATTTCGGCCTGCGGAACCGACGCGCTCTCGATGAGCTGATAGCCAGTCTGACCGGCTCACCGGCCGGCAGTTATGCTTCCTTCAGTCAAAGCGGCGGTCAGATATTGAACGAAGCCAACCGCTACCTGCAAGAATGGTTGGACTCGCCGCCCGCTTCCCTATCCCCCCTGCGGTATACGGTTCGGAAACTGAATGGGGAGGTAGAGATGGCACTGCGGGTTATAGCACTCCTGGACGAGCGTGAGACTCGCGCCCGGGAGGTTATGGCCGCCTACCAGAACATGCAGCCGGCCCTGGATAGGGAGCTTGAGATTCTGGATGCATTGGGCGTGCTGATGGAACAGATGCTTGACACCCGTGCTTTGCAGAACCGCTTCGGGGATATGGCCCCGGAAATAGAACATGTGGCGATCAAGATCGGGACTATACTTCCTGCCGCCTGGGCCCGCCTGATAGAAAAGGGCCTCATCGCCACTCAGACCGCGGAGGCGCCGGAGGGCCTGATCCTGCAGGCAGAAGGCGACATCTTTGTCATCCGTATGGACGAGCAGGTTATCGAGGAGATCCCCAAGATAGTAGTGGCTGGGAAAGGATAGACGCATGCACATAGCTATGGATCTAGGCGAAAACAATACCCGCCTGGCCGCCTGGAAAGAAGGCCAGCCGGCGAATGACCCCTCCCTGCTGGTTAAACTGCCTGGCCTGGCTCATTTTGACCTGGAATCCGGCAGCGATCCATGGAACCAAGCCCACCTGCAGAAATACATAACCTATCTGCAGCGGGAATACCTGCTGCCCACCCGGCAGGCGATCGACTCAGCCGCGGCGGCGATACCGGGAGTTCCGGGACTCTTAAGGCGACGGCGCATCCTGGATGTGCTGGAGGAAACCCTGGGTCTGGACGGGGCTCAGGTAGTTCCCCGCTCTTTAGCCGGGGCAGCCGGCTTTCAGCTCCACAGGCCCGAATCCTTGGGCGACATGATGCTGCTGGAGGCACAGGGAGACGAAGTCGAAGCAACCTTTCTGAGCAGTTATCCCGGCTTCGCCATCACCCTGGAGGGGCAATGCCGGGGAGATGCTCGATTTATCAGGGATATGGCTGCCCAACTGGGCTTTCTCTCTTCCAGCGGTTGGAATTTCGACAATCTGTATCTGTCCGGTGATATCATTCCCGGTACCTCCATGGAACAGCTTATCGCCAGCGTGCCCCAACGGATACCGGTCCACTGCGCCGATGGCCTCCCCCTGGCGGCCGTCCAAGGTCTGTCTCCCCAAAACGATCCAGCCCGGTTGGCGGGAAGCTTGGGCGTTATCTATCCTTTTGACTTTTATCTGGCTGTTCATCACCCGGAGGGGCAGATAGCCTCCATGAACAAAATACTATTTGATTTTGCGAACCTGGAACTCGACTGCAGCCGCCGCTATACCCTGACCACCCTGGCTATTCCCGAAATACATGCCGGGGAGGGGGCTCAGGAGCGGATTCATTTTGGTATCTTCGAATACAACCGCCAGCTTCGCCCCGAACCACCGTTTACCCTCCTTGGTGATGCTGTATTGGAGATAGACTGCCGCCGAGAAGATCTCCCCCAGCGAATCGACCTTGTGTTGGACATGGGAGCTGCCGTTCTGCTGCCCGATATACCTGCTCCCCGGAATGACGAGGATGATCTTGTCCAGGGTGATTTCTGGGAACTCTACGGTCAGGATATGGCCAGAATCAAACAATTGACAGGACCTGACTCCGATACTTCCCTCGCCCTCTCTGAACCGTCAGCTTCCCCGAGGTCCGCCCATTCCGCCCTTGCCCGTCAGGTTGATGACATCCTGGTGCGGCTTCAATGGCTGCTCAGCCAGTGGAACCGGGTATAAATCCATCTGCCTGCATCCATGTGCACCCATTTACATGAAAATTCCTCCTCTTTTGAAGGACATATGAAAAATCGTGTCGAATCATATGTTTTGTGCATAATTTCTCAATCTTTGCCATGAAAGGGGGGACAAGAGAGTAATCCAGGTTACATTTCAAAAGGAATCAGGAGGTTATCATGTCAGCAGTAAATGAAATGAGAGTCTCAGGACACATCCAGGAAACCGTCGCCAACCCCACCCCTCTCGGACTGCTGGGTTTGGCTATGGTCACCCTGGTGGCTTCCTCGCAGAAACTAGGCATCACCTCTGGAGTGGCTTATATTATCCCCTGGGCCATCTTTCTGGGAGCTAGCGCCCAGTTCCTAGCCGGCGTTATGGATTTCAAGCACAATAACACCTTTGGCGCCACCGCCTTCTGCGGATACGGCTTTTTCTGGTTTGCGGTGGGTACCACCTGGTGGATGCAGACCAGCGGACTTATCGGTACCGGTGACAAATTTGACGTCCATCAGCTGGGTTTTGCATTTCTGGGTTATTTTATCTTCACCGTCTTTATGACGATCGGAGCGATGGGAACCAATAAGGTACTGTGGTTCATCTTCTTCCTTATCGATTTGCTCTTCCTGGGATTGTTTATGAGTACCCTGGGATGGGGCGCTGAACATTTCTGGCACCAACTAGCGGCCTGTGCGGAGTTGGGCATTGCCATATGCTCCTTCTATCTCTCCGGAGCCGTGTGCATCAATACCCACTATGGCTATAAGGTCCTGCCTGTCGGAGCTCCCTTCGGTCCCTTCTATCGCAAATCGATGGCCCTGAAAGGCTAAGGATTTACATAGGGATTTGGAAACCTGAACAACCAGCTCATAGTAATACAAATGCCGCGGCCAGATAACATCTGCTCCGCGGCATTTTTTTTAAGGCTGGTAAAACAGCTCTGGCCATGACCGATTGCCCTTATCATTGTATAGTCTGCCTTATCCATCGATCGGCAAACCTCATTATCCCATGACCGCCCTTCGTACCGTGACAGACTTGGCGACCTGTCGCAAAGATGCCGGCCAGTCTAGTAAGCCTTTCCCCAATAGTCTAAGATTATGCTCTGTCCGTAGGTGGAACCGGGAACCGCCCAGCGGGCATTGAGGCTCAGCCAAGTGGGAGCGATGCCCCGCGATACCAGGGTATAGCGGGGATCGACCAGCACTTTGTCGGCGGGCAGGTTCTTCTTGGTGGCGTAGGCGTATAGATGCTGGATATGAGCCTCCACGCCGGCTTTGGGAGTAGCGAAGATGGCCCCGTGAACACCCGGCATGAACCATATCTGGCTGGGGTCAGCCCCGTTGAGGTCTTCATCCCCGGTCCGGGGGGCGCCGGTCGCATAGAGGCCACAGTAGTTGTTCTGCCAGGGTTGCACCTCACCACCGAACAAGAAGTATCTGGTCTCCTTGGCTGCCTGACAAAAGGCCAGGTCGCCCCGCACCCCGTATTCGGCTCCTATTTTCAGATATAGTTCGGCCAGATCAGGCGGCAGGTCGGCCAATCCGCCCCCGGTTGAGCCAAGGCGGCCTTGGTGCTGACGCACCCACTGGTTTAACTGATTGGCGGTCAGATAGGATTGGCCCATAATGGTCAAATCAGCCGCATTGATGGTCTCCCCGCCGGGAAGAGTAACATCGGCGCCGTATTTGGCCAGATCAGCGTGATACTTCTTAAATACCTCCATCTGCTCGCTGCCATATGACGACGGATCCTGACCGGCCAGGGAGGCGGAATTTATCACTGACCCGTCCATCATCTTGAGATTGGTCTTATACGCGGCCAAGTCCGACAGCAGTCGACGGTCCTCCAATTGCTCCTTCAGTTGGTCCTCCAATTGGGCCTTCAGTTGGTCCTCCAATTGGGCCTTGGAGTCGATTACCACCGTATACGACTGGTCCAGCCACTGCACATCGCAATCCAGAGCCTCCCCCACGGCCCGCAAGGGGATCATGGTGCGCCACTGGCTGTTAATAAACGGTTTGCC
>JAAYJY010000009.1 GCA_012522705.1 Syntrophomonadaceae bacterium
ACCAAGCTGGCGTTGGCCGGAGTCTGGGCGTCCCGGCCTGACCTGATAATCCTGGATGAGCCCACCAACCATATGGACTATCAAGGGGTAAAGTACCTCATATCGGAATTGGCTTCATATCAGGGAGCAGTCATTATCATTTCCCATGACCGATATTTTCTTGATCAAACCGTAGCGCAAATAGCCGAGCTGGAAAATGGACATATCCGGATCTATAAGGGCAACTACTCGGCCTACCGGGAGGCCAAACGCAGGGATCGGGAAAGCAGACAGCACGTCTATGAATCGCAGCAGAAAGAGCAACGGAAGGTTGAGATCGCCGTGACTAAGTTAAAGACCTGGTCCGCTAAAGCCCACCGCGAATCCCGGCATAAGGGAGACGGCCAAATGGGCGGGAAAGAGTATTTCCGCAAGAAGGCCAAAAAACGTGATCAGGCCGTAAAGTCGCAGCTCAAACGCCTGGAAAAGATGAGCCGGGAGCAGGTTGAACGCCCTGGGAAAGAACTGCGGGTCAACTTCGATTTAAATGCCGGGGGAAAAGGCGCCCGGCGCCTGCTGGAAGCCAGTGAGATCAGCAAAGCATTTGGGGATTTGGTCTTGTTCAAGGACAGTTCATTCTATATTAACCGGGGTGAAAAGGTCGGTATACTGGGCCCCAATGGCTGCGGCAAGACTACCCTGATCAAGACCATCCTGGGGGAGGAAACGGTGGATAGGGGGGCGATATTCCTCAGCCCGGCCGCCCGGATAGCCTACGTCGGCCAGGAATTGCCCCGGGGTAAAGAAGGAACCCTGCAAGAACTGGTGGCCACTTGGACTCGGGAACAGCAGAAGCGTGCTTTCCAGTTAATGATTCAACTGGGAATACCGTATGATCGGCTTAGCATAGCCATGGGGGAACTCAGCCGTGGAGAAAGGATGAAGATAGCTATGGGCCTGGCCATCATGGGTGAATGCGATCTGCTCATCCTGGATGAGCCCACCAACCACCTTGATCTTTACAGCCGGGAGGCCCTGGAAGAAAGCCTGACCCAATTTCCCGGCACCACAATGATCATCTCCCATGACCGTTACCTGTTGCAAGAGGTTTGCCAGTACTTGCTGGTTTTCGATCAACAGAAGGTTAGCCGCATAGAAGGCAAACTAGAATACTACCTGACCAAAAGGCCATTAGATAAAGATTCGTTTGAATCCCAAACACCCGCTGAGCCTGACAATCAAGAGGAACTTTTACTACTGGAGACCAAAATCGCCTGGATTTTGAGTGAACTTAACCGAATCAAACCGGGGACCTCAGACTATCTGGCCCTTGACCAGGAATATACCCGGCTGGCGCGGCGCAAAAACGAACTCAGACCAACCAGGCGATAAACAGGTATTTAGTCGGTAAATGATTCGGGGCGCTCCCATCAGGGAGGCGCCCTTGCAGTGATTATCTGATCTGAACCTCGGATAACCGGACGCCTCTCCGGCCTCACTCCCATTAACCGGATGCTTCGCCACGATCGGGAGGGTCAAGAAGGGGGCCCAGTACGGCAGCGATATCTTGGCGGGCCCGGGCAGTCTGGAGGTTGTCGCGGGAGGTGCCCCGGCGGTTTTCCACATTTTCCTGTTGCAATTGCAGATATTGCCGCAGCTCGCTTCGCAGGGCCAGATCGTCGGTTTGCCCATACACCTGAAGGGCGGCGTCGACCCCCGCCGGCCCGGACCGGTAGAGGATGGTCGGATCGAAGCTGACTAGAGTCCCAGCCATGTAGCGATCGGCGTTGTAACGGGTGACCATGCGGTCAGGGTCCAGCACACACAGGAGGCAGAGCATAGCCACTCCCACCAGCACTGCCAGCCGACTGATGGAAAAGGACCAGCGCTGTCTGGCCACTACCGCCCCGAAAACGATAACCATAAAGATCATGAAGAAGCAGGGGAGGAGGCGGGGCATGGTCATTCCGTAGGCTCCGATGTATAGAGACATCTTGCTGAAAGCAGTGGCGATCAGGATCAGGGTGATGACCGCCAGCAGAGCATTAAGCAGCTTCAGGGGTGTGCTCTCGCGGTATTGCCGGCGGCTGAACACATTGGCGGCGGTCAGCACCATAAGGTTGATGGCGGCGATGCTGCACAATTCGAAGAAACCCCGGCGGGCATATTCGGAGTATACCTGCCAGGTTCCCGGCAGTTCTCCCCCGAAAGCGGAGAAGAAATAGGGCAGCTGGCTGGCGATGAAGACCGTGTAGAGAGCGCCCAAAAGACCCAGCAGGGTATAGATGGTGGCTGCGGGTACGATTTGCAGGCCGGTAATCGCCCGCAGCATCCCGTCCCGGGAGAAGGAGTCGGCGTCACGCTGGTGGGCGCTGCCGGCGATCAGCCCGAACATGTATGCCGCCACGGGGATGGCCAGGATGATTTCAAAGATTAGCTCCCATACCTCCGCGCTAATGTTCTCCAGCCAGTTGGCCAGCCCGTCGGCCAGCAGGGCGAAGCCGCCGCTGTCCGCTTCCATCAACAGGGGCAGGACCACGCTGGCCACGATCAGGGCCAGGATCACCCCCAAAGCGATGGAGGCAGCCTGGGACCAGCCGGCTTTCTTGCGCCGGCTCAGATAAGCCAGACTTTTATACTGGCCGCCGAAATTACGGGAGGGGATTATCCACAGGGCATTGGTCCCGTCCAGCCAGAACAGGCTGCTGGTCCGGCCCAGTATAGGCAAGCCGGTGGCCATTATGATCCAGTAAACCGCACTGCCGAACAGGAGCAAACTGCGCCAGGGCTCCAGGCCGATGTCAGCCCAAAGGGCGTAACTGAGACCGGTTATAACCACCACTGCCAGCCAGAAC
>JAAYJY010000103.1 GCA_012522705.1 Syntrophomonadaceae bacterium
GAAAGCTCAACCGGCTTCCCCTGCGCTTGCAAAGCCTGAAAGTAGATTTATAATTAAAGCAGATAGGTTTTCATTGGAGGTAGTTGTCAGCCACAAACAGTAAGGGGGGTCTATTATGATTGGGAAAATCCTGGTGGCCTATGATGATGGCAACCAAGCCCGCAAAGCATTGGATGCAGCGATGGATATAGCCCGCAGTATGGGTGCCACGATCCACCTGGTAGCGGCATACGCTCTGCCCATCGTATATCAGAGCACCGTGTCACTGGAAGGAATCTACCCCGACAATACCGCCATCATGAAGTATCTGCAGGAAAACAGCCAAGCTCACCTGGCCGCCATTCTAGAAGAGGCCGCCACCCGGGTGAAAGCTGAAAACATCCCGGTACACACCGAAATCCTGGAGGGGAGTCCGGGGCGGGTCATCGTGCAGTATGTCGAAGAACAGGGTATCGATCTGGTCGCGGTGGGTTCTCATAACCGCACCGCCGTAAACCGGTTCTTTATGGGCAGTGTCTCCAATTATATCCTCCAGCATGTGAAATGCCTGGTATTGATAGCCAAGGATGCATGATTGGCCTAGGAGGTCCGGACCAAGGTGAACCGGGCCAGATCGCGCAGGAATTCGGCTTCCCGTCCGAAGCGGCTTAGGTGGTCCAGGCAATCAACTATGCTCTGACGTGCTTTCTCGCTAGCCCCGGCCAGGCCATAAATACTAATATAGGTGGTCCGGGCGTTTTTATCATCGCTGCCGACCGGTTTGCCCAGCACCGCCTGGTCGCCTTTTACATCGAGAATATCGTCGGTAATCTGAAATGCCAATCCGAAACTATAGGCAAAGGAAGTCAGGGCTTCCAAGTCCCGACCCTCCATTTTGCCCAGTATAGCACCGGTTCTAAGGGCTGCCTTGAAGAGTTCGCCGGTCTTAAGCCGGTGCAGCTCACTCAACGCCTCAGGCCCCAGATTGGCCTCGCCCGACAGGTCCAAAACCTGTCCGCCGATCATACCACGGCTACCGGCGGCATAGGCTACTTCGCTTATCACTTTAATCACATCTTTCAATTCGATACCCTCAGTTTCGGCATTGGCAGCCAGCAGGCCGAAGGCCGTCGTTAAAAGGGCGTCGCCGGTCAAAATCGCATTGGCTTCGCCGAAAACCTTGTGACAGGTAGGCTTGCCCCGGCGAAAGTCGTCATCATCCATAGCGGGAAGATCATCATGAACCAGGGAATAACAATGGATAAACTCCAGAGCACAAGCCGATGGGATGACTTGGTCCGGCTGGCTCCCGGCAATGCGGGCAGCCTCCAAGACCAATATCGGCCTCAGCCGCTTGCCGCCATTCATCACTGCATAGCGCATTGCCTCATGGATCCGGACCGGTCGGGACATCTCCGCGCCCAGGTATTGCTCCAGGTGCTGCTCAATATATTGTTTGCGGGTGCTCAGTTCTTGTGCAAAAAGTTCCCTATCCAAATTCATGTCCATCATCTCCATATGTTTAAGTTTCCATGTCCTCTAATTCGTATTCCCCATTCAACTTGCGCAAGAGGCGCTGTACTTGACCGTCCGTCTTTTCCAGTTCCTGCTGGCAATATAGCGAGAGCCTGACCCCTTCTTCAAAAGCGGCCAGGCTGGATTCCAGGTTCAGGTGACCGGATTCCAGCTGTTCCACGATCTCTTCCAATCTTGTCATTGCACTTTCAAAATTCAGCCCTTCCATCTTTCAACCTTCTCCTTGCCTTGAATTACAACCTTTACCCGGCCATCGATCAGTTCTATGTTCAATCGGTCCCCTTCAGAGACCTCGTCAATACGCCTCACCACTGTTCCTTCCATGGTCGCTATGGCGTAACCCCGGGTCAAGACCTTTAAGGGGCTCATATTCTCCAATCCCTGTGCGGTCAGGGTAAAGCGGTAGCGATCGTCTTTTGTCTTTTCCAGCATGGCTGCGCCCAATCGCTGTTGGCATAAGATCAACCGATCCGCTTGCCTCTTAGCCACTCCCTGCGGCTGGGTCCACACCTTCTTCATCAGGCAGCGATCAAGCCTCTCCAAACGGTTGGCCAGCAGTTTCTGAATACAGCGGTTCATGCGAAGAGTGAGTTCGTCCCGGTGCTTCAGGACTGCCGTGTAGTCCGGCACCGCAAATTGGGCTGCCTGGGTGGGGGTGGCAGCTCGTAAATCAGCCACCAGGTCGCAGAAGGTAACATCTACCTCATGCCCTACCCCAGATATCACTGGTA
The DNA here is from genome assembly GCA_012522705.1 of Syntrophomonadaceae bacterium. GTDB lineage: Bacteria > Bacillota > Syntrophomonadia > Syntrophomonadales > Syntrophomonadaceae > PHAA01. Next base: position 2,247 of record JAAYJY010000103.1, read on the forward strand.
TTTTTGATGCGTATACAGCCTGGACCACTTCTTCGCTGTTGAAGGCCATCAGGTCCTCCAAGGAACCTCCGCCGCGGGCAATTATGATCACCTCGGCCAAGCCCTGTTCATTGAGCATCCTTACTCCCGTCGCCAATTCCCTGGGGGCTTCACTGCCCTGGACCGAACTGTGGGCCAGAATTACCCGTGCTCCGGGCTGGCGCTGTCGGACCACTCTCAGAATATCCTGTAAAGCCGCCCCGTCTTGAGAGGTTACTACTCCTATCCGGTTTACAATTCGGGGAATCTCCCTCTTGCGGTTTGTATCAAAATATCCTTGGCCGGCCAACCGGGCTTTCAGCTTCTCCAGGTAGAGGAAAAGACTACCCGTACCGTAGGGAATCATCTCCTCCACGTAAACCTGGTATTTACCCTGGCGGGCATATACCGATACATATCCGCGCAACAACACCTCCATTCCGTCTTCGGGCTGGAAATTGACGGTATGCATGCGGCTTTTAAACATAACACAATTTATAGTCGCATCCTTGTCTTTAAGAGAGAAATAGCTATGCCCCGACTGCTTGTAAAAACGATAGCCGGATAGTTCCCCTTTAAGCCAGAATTCCTGCAGAAGCTCATCCTGGTCCAGCAGACTGGAGATATAGGCATTCAACACGCTCACCGTAATGTATTCCTGCACGGTCATATGCCTTTCCGAGCCCGGCGGGCCGCCCGGCTAAGGTTTATCATCAATTGGGCCACCAACAATGGTCCCATTCCACCCGGGACCGGCAGCAGATAGCCGGGCACGGCGAACATCCTCTCGCAGTCGACGTTACCAAAGGTCCGGCCATTATACCAATAAAAGCCGGCATCGATCAAAAGTGTATCGGGGTTGACGTCCTCAGGGGCGACCAAGCCGGGTAAACCCTTCTCTATCACCGCTATATCTTTATCCTTCAGATATGAAGGATCATAGCCGGGGATTACAGTCAACCGGCACCCTTCCTTAATGAAAGTAACTGCCAGGGGTAATATGACATCATAAGAATCCCCTATCAGCAATACCCTCTTATCCTGCAAGGGACCGGCATATCGGCGACAGACCTCCAGACAGGCCAAAGCTCCGCAACTTACGAAGAGCGGTTCTCCCCCAATAAGATTACCCAAGTTGTACGGATTGAAGCCGTCAACATCTTTGGGCGGGACAATGGCGGCCAGGAATTCTCCCTGGAAAACCGCCAGGCCGGCCGGCAGGGGCAGTTGCAGCAAAATGCCATCCACCAAGTCATCCTGGTTCAGGGCTTCGATCTGGGCCAGCAGCTCTTCCCCTCCTGTTTCTTCGCCCAGGCTCACCAGCCGTACACTGCCGCCCACTGTATCAGCCGCTTTCTTCTTCAACCCTATATAGCGCTTATTATCAGGGTTTTCTCCTACGTCTATCACCGCCAGACAGGGCGCTAATCCCTCAGCGGCATTGGCCTCCCGCAAGGTCAGCAGAATCTCGTCGGCCAGGCTCTTACCATTTATCACATGCATGTGTATCATCTCCATAAAAAATTAGCGTGGTTAGTGCCAATATCCCCAACCTTGAAAAAGCAAAAAAGGCCGGTGCGGCCTTTTCCCTCATACAACCCCGACAGCCTCACGGCCTCAGGTCTTTGACGCGATCCAAAATAGCATTGATAAAACCCACTGAGGCCACCTCCCCGTATCGCTTGGAGATCTCCAGAGCCTCATCGATGGCCACCACCGACCGGGACCCGGGATGGTACATTATCTCATAAGCAGCCAAACGAAGCAAATTACGATCCACTGAGGGCATCCGTTTTACCGACCATTCTTTGGATAACCCCGCCAGAATCTCATCTATATCAGGCAGCATGGC
>JAAYJY010000104.1 GCA_012522705.1 Syntrophomonadaceae bacterium
CCAGGGTAGCATCTCCGGGCCGTTCTTTTTCGGGAACCGGTACCCCTTGGGTGAGGTAAGCTACGTAGCGTTTGAGCCGCCGGTTTATCCCTGCAACCCGCCCTCTGGCTTTGGCCTCTTCTTCCTCTGGATTGGCAGGCAGTCGATAGGTGCCTTCAGTAGTCTTGTAGAAATAATCAGGCAGCCATTCCTGCAGCTGGCGGCGGGGCTTGTCCTGAATGGAGTAGATATAATACTCAAAGATATCAGAATAATGTACGCCTTCTTTGTGGCGGTTCATCTTAAGCCATTTCTCAATGAATCCGGCCACACTCTTAGAAGCTTTATCCTCTTTTGCTGTTTCTGCTTCGTCGACCACATCCAGTTCGCTTTCTTTAAGGTACCACCGCCTTACTTCATGGGTTCCAAAAAGATCTGGTTCCTGGTTTTCAAACAGGTTCTTCTTAACTGGTTCCTTAACCTCTTCCGCCACCTGCTTCAACAGTTCGTCAAAATTATGGGCTTCCATCTGTCCCCGGCGCACCATACGGCTGACTACTTCGTCATATATGCGGTCTTTGGTTGCACCGGGATTGGCGGATAAGTATTCACGGATAATGATATAGACCTTCTCTCGGAAGGTTCTTGGATCATCAGCGTCACTTAAATCCAAGAGTTCAGCTGCCTCGCCCGCTCGAGGTTTGCGGAAGTTTATAACCAAATCGCGTTTGGTAACCTTGTCAGCAATAAGCTGGTTGTACGATTTTTGGCCCGTATCTATGAACAATGCACCTTCTGACTTATCTACTATGAAACCAACTTCTGACATTATGTCCTGCACCAAAGCCCAAGTTCCTTCGGATGTATCATGATAACAAAGGGAAAGCCATCGTCCGGGTTTAAGAACTCGATAACATTCACTCATGGCCTCCCGCATCATAGCAGCCCAATCATCGACCGTCTTGCCGCGGACATCATTCACTATAATCTCCTCATCGTGCCAATGCGTGTCCAGCCCCAACCATGCTTCCCAAACATAATTGAGTTCTCCATATTGGACTTTATCCGCATATGGAGGATCAGTGAAAATGTAATCAATTGAATTGGCACAAATAGACTTATTGTCAGTTGCAGATTGACAGGAGATTGATAAGATCGGGAATAAGTATTGGATTTCTTTTAATCCCTTAATTATGTTCTCTAATCTACTCTCAAAATAGTAAAGTGCGTTGATTTCTTTGTTTGACTGTGGGATATAATATGTGCCTTTCATTAAATCAGCTGCGCCTTGGCTGATCTTTCCTTTGTGGTCATAACGAACCTGCTGCATTCTGCTGGCGTTTAGTAAAAGCGAGCAAAAGGCAAATTTTAATGTATCATCTCTTTCTTGTATTGAATTCAAAATTATCCCTAATGCCCACAAGTTCCTTTTGGTAAACAAGTCAATTAAACTAGATGCATCTGAAGGTCTAAAATCTTTCTTATATAGCATTCGATACGGGATAACTTCTTTTAATTCTGCATTGGGATACCAGTAGGGGATCTCTTTGCTCTCTATCTCTTGTATTTTAGCCAGATCATAATTTTCAAAGTACTCTCTCTTCACCGGATCTGATTCATTATGCGTCCGCTGGTCCCTTTTGGGTTTACAATCGCCCTCACATATATAACTGACCAGAACCGGGATGGCTCCAAATTTCTCACCTCGAGTGCTGATCTCTTCCAGTTGATCTCTCTTGTAGCAGTGCGGGCAGACTTTGATCTTCTTTGGCTTACCGGCTTGGGTCTGCGATTCGGCATCAACGCAATCAAAAAGAGGCACTTTCTCCAAACATCGGGGGCATTGAAAGATCTGTGAATACACGGTGTATGCTGTGGTGGCCTGTCCCCCGCAGCGGTCACAGCGGGTCTCATACAGCCAGTCAATCTCGGGTTTTACTTTTCTTTTTAGTTCTTCAAAGGCGGTTTGCAGTTCTTCTACATCGACCGGAGTACAATAGTTCTTGGTTATAAAGGTAGCCGCCGGGCTGCGGTCAATGGCAATGGCTTTGCGCCCTTCCATAAGTGCAGCCAGGGCCGTACCCCCGGAGCCGCAGAAGGGATCCAATACCAAATCGCCAGGTTGAGTGTAGTGCTGAATATACTGTTGAATAGCACCGTGAGGCTTTTTCGACCAATAGGTATGCATATTGTAAATGGCAGTAGCCTTGGTGCTCTTGATCGGTTTATCAAAAGCCGGCACATGATAATCATCTGTTTCCGGATCATAAGGATTTTCCTTCAAGTGCGCTTCTACAAAGTCGCGCAGGTGAGGATTGGGTTTATCACCAGAATAATATCCTTCCGGCATCTTGGGCACTTTGGATTTAAACATGGAACCTTGTTTTAATGTGTTGTTGTCTTTTTTGCTCATCTTGTCACCTCATTGATTTGGGGGTCATGCCCAAAATATTGCCCAAATGGGTGGGAACCCGGCGAACAATCTTGTCCGCGTTTAATTTTACGTTAAACCCGAGGGATCTGGATTTGCGTACCATCTTGTGACCATCCCGATAGCTTATCTCCAGGATAAATGACCTGGACATGATACCCTGGCGTCTTTCTTCCAGTGAAGCGTCTTCCACATTGGGCTTAAAAGCAAATTTTAAATCCGTTCCTTCGGTCCCCACATAAATTACTTGCGGCGGAAGAGAATACTGATCAGAGTCTCTAGCATAACTGGCCCGGACATCTACTCGGATATCATCGGCAAACAATTGGTCCGCCTGGTAATCGATATGAGCCGTAAACTCGACCGTTTCGCCTTCCAATGCATCTTGGGAGCCTTGTAGCATCGCAATGTTGAGCAGACCGAGATCAGGCTGTTTCACCTTGAGAACCGCCATGGGGATCAGCATTTCCTGCAATGAAATTCCCCCGTGGGAAAAGGCATCTGGTCTGAAAGGAGCGCCCGGACGTTTA
>JAAYJY010000105.1 GCA_012522705.1 Syntrophomonadaceae bacterium
TGGGCGACACCATTACTGCAACAGTCGAGGTATCGAAAAAGGATGAAACCCGCAACCGGGTCTGGTTGCGCACCTATTGCACCAACCAACGCGGAGAACTGGTCATGGATGGTGAGGCGGAGATGCGACCGCCGCGGCAGACGCTCGAATAATTCCACTACCGGTGGCATCAGGCTGCTGTTAGTGTTAAGTTATATATGACATGGATAATCTATGATGAAAGGAGCCGCACAATGGTAGACTACAATGAAAACCTGTCCAAAAGCTTCGATATAATGGAAAAAGCCATGGAAAACTCCTGGGAGATGTGGAAAAAGGGGTTGTCCAGTATTACCGCGATCCAGGAACAGTTCGAAACCATGGCCAAGCAGCAGCTGGATCAGAATAGAGCCGCCCGGGACGAATTCTTCCGAATGGAGGGCGACATGGAGACACAAATACGCAGCAACCAGGAACGGCTGCAGAATATGGTGGAGGATGCGGTAAGCAAAGCCCTGGCGGGGGCCGACAAGACCAACAAGGATCTGGCGACGGCTTTGACCGCTCAGGTGGAGGCCTTGATGGCGCAGGTGAAGCAAAACCAGGACCAGACCCAGCGTATGCTCAAAGAAACGGTCTTAAACTCCTACCTGCAAGGTGAGAAGAACCAATACAACGCCATAGTCACCCTGACCGACCAAGTCGAGGACCTGAGCAAGAAGATGATAAACATGTCCGGCCAGCTCCAAAAGATGTACCGGGAGACCGACGACAAATAGCCAACTATCCTGGCAGCGCCCGGATATCCCGGCGCTGCCTTCGATTGCGATGACCAACCGGTTGGTCATGCCGACCCGAGAAATCTGCGGCTATATGTGCACCAGCCGCGAAAAGGTCTGCCTGTTTCCTTGTCTGCAGCAGTTTCTCGGGATTTCTTAATCTACATTTCCGGCCACTGAAAAGAAGGAGTTGAGACGATGAACCTTATTCTTATGGGGCCTCCCGGCGTGGGCAAAGGAACCCAGGCTGAGTACATTGAGAGAAAATATTGGATCCCCCGCATTTCCACCGGCGAAATGTTTAGAGCGGCGGCTCGCTTCGGTACCGAACTAGGCCTGCAAGCCAAGCAATTGATGGATGTCGGCCAACTGGTCCCCGATGACATAACCAACGGGATCATGCGATGCCGCTTGGCGGAGAGAGACTGCGCCAAAGGTTTTCTGCTGGATGGATTTCCCCGCACCATCGCTCAAGCAGAAGCCCTTGATTCTATACTGGCGGAGTGGAACAAGAGCCTGGATGCGGTAATCAACATCGAGGTGCCCGACGATATTCTGATCGTGCGCAATTGCGGGCGCCGTACTTGTTCCCAATGCGGGGCCAACTTTCATACCCAGTTCAACCCTCCTCTGGTGGAAAACCAGTGCGACATATGCGAAGGAGAATTGCAGCAGCGCAGTGATGACGTGGAAGAGACGGTGGTCAAAAAATTGGCCATCTATGCCGAGCAGACCAAACCCTTGACCGACTTTTACGCCCAGCGGGGCTTGCTCATAAACATTAACGGCAACCAGAAGCTGGAGGATGTTTTCAGGGACATCGTCAGAAGTCTGGAGAAAAGCACCACTAAGGAGGTATAGGGAACATCACTATTCCATATACAGCACAACTTCCCGAGGCCGGTGCGGAGATCACCCATCCGGTTCCATGGGAAGCGGCGACACGCGTCTGGACCAACTCCGAATCAGGCCAAACCAAGAGGGAGGGGAACGAAGTGAGAAACTATTACTTGGAGGATTTTGCAGTAGGACAGAAATACATAACTGCCGGTCGTACCGTGACCGAGTCGGATATATCATGGTTCGCTGGCCTGTCCGGCGACATAACCTCCTTGTCCATCAATACCGAAGCTGCCCGGCTGAGTGAATTTGGCGGCCGTATCGCCCAGGGGATGCTGGGTTCATCCATACTGTTCGGACTTTGGGTGCGCCTGGGTCTCATGGACCTGAACGGGATCGCCCTGCTACAGACCGAATGGCGCTATGTCCTCCCCATCCGGCCGGGCGACACCATCCACGCCGAATGTGAGGTCACTCAGGTGAAGCCATCTTCCAAGGGCCACCCCAAAGGAACTATTTATGTGAATATACACGGCATCAACCAACTGGACGAGTTGGTTCAGGAAGCCAGTATGATATATCTGATCAAAGCCCGGGGGATGTACTAGGCCCGGGGGATGTACCAGTCCGGCTGATCAACACAACTGGAAAGGAAGGGCGGAAGAGCCCTATCACCCAACCAGCCGGAGTTACCCGAAGACAGGGGCGCCACTGGCAACCGCCGAGCCTGGCGGTGGAGCTGACCAAGCCCACCCTTCACCCTATTAAGTGCGATCACATATCTACCATTTCCAACATGGCTTCGATGCGCACCTTGAGGCTCTCCAAGTCCGAATTGGAGTAATCACTTTCCAGGTGCAAATAAGGTAGTTCCTTGGACTTTACCAGTTTGCCTACTTCATAGGCTTCGATATTATAGGTGTGGCAAGCCTGCCAGGTCAGATCTATGACCGCATCGGCCCGAAAATCCTCGATCATGCTCTCCAACAGCTCCAGCCGGGCGGGATTGGGACTCATACAGGAACATGGTATGGACAGGTATTTTTCTGCCAGAGCCACAATGGGATCAGTACCCTCAGTATCAGTCTGCAGTTCCAGGGTCTTGTAGCCGGAGCAGTTTTCCATGGCGACCACGTAAGCGCCCAGTTCTTCGGTCAGGCGGACCACCTTTTCCGTACCCAAGCCTACCGGGCAGCCGGTCAAGAGCACCCGCGGCGCCTTGGCCCGTCCGTTTTTGGGCTTATGGGCAACCTCCTCGACCAGTCCATTCAGGTTATTGATCATCTCCCCTTTATCGCTGCTGAAGCTGCGGGACCAGGCTGCGGTGAGTATCTCCATCCCGCTCAGCAGGGGCGGGTCGGCCCGGTTCAGGTCAAACATGGCCTTGATGGCCCGCTTTTCCTGGTTGATGACCTCGATGGCTTCCCAGATATCCTGGTCACTTATGTTGACCTGCAATTCTTCTTCCAGGCGGTCTTTCAAACGCCGTACTTCCCCCACCCACAGCTCCAATGAGGCCTGGCTGTTGTTGAGATGAGGCAGCTGCATCACATGCACCGGTTTCAAGTCCTCCATTAATTCAAACATCTTCTTTTTCCCGTCGCAGGTGGTTTCCCCAACTATCAAGTCGGAAAAGAAGAAGAATGGACAGGTTTCAGTGGCCGCAAATCCATACGAGGATTTGATCAAAGGGCAGAGATTGCGCGGCAAGGTCTCTTCTGCAGCGGCGATGGGAGTCTCACTCATCCCGCAGAGTCCCACTGGAATTGCTCCGGCCGCCAGGATCAGTTCCTGGGGGCAGAAGGTGCAATAAATGCCCACCACTTTGCCGCCTTGGTCCTTGGCCTCTTTTATACGCATCAGGTTCACTTCGCGGGCATTGGCAAATCCCTGCATGAATTCGTCCAACATAAAACAATCTTCTCCCCTCTGTTAACTCAATCTGTGACTATTCGCATGACCCGGCCATCGCCAGCTCTTGGCAATATTTGCGCAGAAAGATTCAATAACATTCGGTATTACAATGTATACTTCACTATTATAAATTGAAATCATGTTTTTTGGCAATGCTGATCCCGACCACCGATATAAATTGCGCTGTAGCCCCTTTATGGCAAATAACTGGGCGGCGGGGGGGGGCATCCCCTGGTTACTTCGGGACAGTATTGTCAGAAAATCAGGGGAGGTCTATAATTAGCTGTATTCTTGGGAATTGGCGGGGTATTTGAAATGAAGTCTTTGCAAAACGATCGAGGGGCGGGAGTCGGATATTCTGTGGCCGCCTATCTGCTTTGGGGCATCCTGCCGGTTTATTGGAAACTGCTGCAGCACGTTCCCCCGGTGCAGATCCTGGCCCATCGGATCCTGTGGGCCTTTGTTTTTCTGTTAAGCCTGCTGCTGGTCACCGGCAAATTCAGGGGATTCTGGAGCGAGACCCGGCAGATCGCCCGTCAGCCCCACAAACTGGCAGCGGTTTGTGTGGCGGCTATAATCCTCAACCTTAATTGGGGCACCTACATCTGGGCGGTCAACAACAATCACATCGTCCAGACCAGCCTGGGATATTACATCAACCCCCTGGTCAGCGTCCTGCTGGGCATCCTGATCCTCAAAGAGCGCCTGTCGCCGTGGCAGTTGGTGGCGTTCATCCTGGCGGCGGTGGGGGTCTTTAGTCTAACCCTGCAATTTGGCGCCTTTCCCTGGGTGGCCATCGTGCTGGCCTTGACTTTCGGTTTCTATGGCCTGTTTAAGAAGATGGTCGATATCGGCTCGGTCACCGGTCTGACCCTGGAAACCCTCCTGACCTGCTCCTTTGCCCTGCCCTATCTTTTCTACGTCTCCAATATCGGCGCCAGCCAGTTCGGGTTCAATCTCTCCTCCACCAGCCTGTTGCTGATGGGTGCCGGAGCGGTGACCGCCACACCTCTGGTGCTGTTTACGGCTGGTGCCAAACGTCTGCCGCTATTCGTGATCGGCTTCCTGCAGTATATCAGCCCCACTATATCCCTGCTCCTTGGAGTACTGGTCTACCATGAACCATTTACCCGGGGCCACCTTTTGTCCTTCGCGGTGATCTGGGTGGGCCTGCTGCTGTTCTCCCTGTCCCGGACCAGGCCATTTATAAGGATAGAAGAGAAGATAGTCCAGCCTACCACCACTTCTTCCTTTTGAAAAAAACCACCATCGCTCCCGCGATCGCCAGCATGATAAGCCACAATACCGGGTACCACCACCCCCACTGTCTTTCCGGCATGGCAATATTCATCCCGTATACGCCGACGATGAACGTGAGGGGGATGAAAACCGTGGCGATGATGGTCAGGACCTTCATTACTTCGTTCATCCGGTTGCTAACGCTGGAGAGGTACATATCCAGCATGCCGGTCAGGATATCCCGCAGGGTTTCGGTGATATCCATCACCTGGATGATATGATCATATAAATCACGGATATACAGCTCCGTGCCCTCTCTTACCAGCAGCGTCTCCCGCCGGGTCAGAAGGCCGGCTATCTCCCGCATCGGCCAGATTGACCGGTGCAGGTACAGTATCTGGGTCTTCAGCTCATGGACAAACTGCATGGTAGCGGGAACCGGATTGGTGACCAGTTCATCCTGGATGGCATCGATCTCCTCCCCTAATTCCTCCAGGGCCACAAAGTAGTTGTCGACGATCACGTCCAGCAGGCAGTAGAGCAGGTAGTCCGCGTCCGTCGTCCTGATCAGGCCGGCCTTGGCCTTGATCCGCTCCAACACCGGGTCATAGATGGCCGTGCTGTCTTCGCTGAACGAGATGACGTAATTCTCGCCCAGGATAAAGCTTTCCTGCTCCAGTTCGAATTTGCCGGCCTGACAATCATAAACCACGGTCTTCACGGCCATATAGACATAATCCAGATAATTCTCGATCTTGGGGCGCTGCCCGGTATTCAAGATATCTTCCAATACCAGGGGGTGAATCCCCAGGCTACGCCCCAATTGGCCGATCGTGTCAGCATCATGAATGCCTTCCACCCTGATCCAGTGAACGCTTGATTTGTCGAGGCCGGCCAGGCTGGCCTTACTCAATTGCAGCTCTTTTTCGCTCCAGTCTGTTTCCGAATAGCTCATCAGCCTGATCCGGACCTCTTCCAGCTTTTGTTCCCCGATGTAAACCAGACTGCCGGGGGGCAAGCCTGCTTTTACGGACATTTTCGGCACCGGGTGCATCTCCTCTCCGGATAAATGGGTATTCGCTTGAGCTATACTTTGGTACCTGCTCCTAAATGACTGAGAATCTGCCCCCGTGCTGCCGGTCCCCGACAACTTAAGGGAGTCGGTCCCCAGGTTATTGCCCTACAGGTACTCCCAGTGCCCTCTGGTAACGAGGTCGGCGATGACGCCGGTGGTTAAATAGGCACGTTCCAGACCCCGGCCCGACCGGTCGAAATCCTCCTCCATTATGACTTTTCGCAGTTCTTGGAGGGTGTTGACCATACGCTGTCGTTCATCGTCGTTCAAGCGCTCCCATACCGCCTTAAATAAAACGAAGCAGCTATCCGGCGAGTCCATATCGCCCAGAGCATCCGGCATCTCGTTTATCAGTCCAATGTTGCCATTGCGAAGCCTGATCACCTGTGCGGTGAACACCATATTCCCCCGATTCTGTGTGCAGGATGTGATAAAGTAGTCCCCTGCCTCCGGCAATTTTTCCAAAGCTTCGTCATATAGGCGCTTCATCCGCTCCAACTGCACCTTTGGTTCGGTCTCCATATACCATCTGATCTTGGTGAAATAGGCTGACAGCAGGATAATTAGATTGATATTGTTGGGGGTTTTGAAATTACAGTAGGCCTGATCTGCCTCACCGACTATTTCCACCTCGGCCAATATTCTGCCGCCGCCTTCGAACAACCTATCAAAAATATTCAATCCAGATAACCTCCTTTCCCCCTCCTATTATGGCGGTACATCGCAGTATGGATTCCCCCCCTTCCCGTACTTTTCCCGGACCTGAATGAGTATCACCAATAAACTCAGGATCCTGCCCCGACTGCCTCTCCCCGCGCTGACGATTTGAGGCTAACCCTGGCGCTTCTCGAATAATAATCTCTCAATGATCTCGAAATGCTCACTGTAAAATCCGGACGCGCCATACCAACGCTTGTTTTTATAGTTCCACAATTACGCATTAATTCCTTCGCCGTCCGCCTTTATCTTTGGATAAACCCCGGCAATAACTTGGGGACAGTCCCCAAGTTATTGCCGCCGTAAACCCTCCAAAACCAAGCAATACCGAGGCTTTGCAGGCCTCGGTATTATTGAACCATGTACCAGGTTATTACCGTTTTTAATTGGTATCGACGTCGTGATCGCGAAGGTATTTTTTTAGCTCCGGGATGTTGATATCGCCGAAGTGAAAAACCGAGGCCGCCAGGAGGATATCCGCCCTCCCGTCCCGGGCTGCTTCCAGGAAATGCTCCAGGGAACCAGCGCCGCCGGAAGCGATCACCGGTATCTTCACTACATCCTTGATACCCCGGATAAGGGGAATGTCATAACCGGTCCTGGCCCCATCGCGGGTTTTACTGGTCGGCAGGAGGTAGCCGGCCCCCCGGTCCTCCGCCTCCCGGGCCCATTCGATGACGTCCTTGCCGGCAGCGGTGTTGCCCCCGTCGATGTAGACTTCATATCCGGAAGGAAAAGCCGGGTTACGGTCCACATCGATAGCCACCACCACCCGGGAAGAGCCGAATTTGGCCGCCGCCTGATCTATCAAATCAGGATGGCGCAAAGCAGCGCTGCTGATCGATGCCCGGTCGGCACCGGCCTCCAAGACATCCCCGACATCCCCTACCGATCCGATGCCCCCGCCTACCGTAAAGGGGATGGTGATCACTTCCGCGACCCGTTTGACCGCCGCCAAGGTGGTCTTGCGTTTTTCGATGGTCGCCGCTATGTCCAGGAAAGCCAGTTCATCGGCTCCATTTTCACAGTAGATCCGGGCGCATTCCACTGGATCCCCCGCATCCCTGAGGTTGACAAAATTGATCCCTTTGACCACTCGTCCGTCTTTCATATCCAGGCAGGGCATGATCAGAACCTTGCTCATTATAAAGTCTCCTTTACGAAATTAGTGTTTTGGTACGGCGATCAAACCCGGGTCAACCAGGCAGGGGGACGGGTTTTTATCTTATTCTGCCTGCCATTCGCCGCCCAGGCTTGGGGAGGATGTGTCCAAGGCACCGGTGCGGTTCCGATGTGTTTTGCTACCGAGGTTGGCATTACCTTGGCAGCAGTAATCCGTTCCCTGTTCACCGGCCCATCCCGACACGCCGACGGAGTTAGCGGTGTCGAGAAAACCGTCCCTTTGACACGGACCTATTTAGCTTAAAGCTAAACTTTACCTTAAAAGAATACTACAAACGCGCCCTGCCCGGGTGTATACATGGGGGTTGAGGTTGCCTGTGGGGAGCTGGTTGACATGCTCGTTGGTGGGCTCATTGGTGGCTCATTGGTGGGCCCGCTCAGTGCCCAAAAAAAGGACCAGGCGATGGATATACCAGCCTCCCCCTGTTATATGCCAGGTTATAGACCTTAATACCGGGCTACCATTAAGGGGGAAAGCGGGATCATGTTTAGATGCACCAGGATTATGTTGACCTGGACGCTATAGAAAAACGCCATTTAGCCCGTGGGGAA
>JAAYJY010000106.1 GCA_012522705.1 Syntrophomonadaceae bacterium
CCAGGTAACCAAGCTGGAGAGCAGCCTGGCCGGGGTCAAGCTCCTGGCCTTGCTGTTGTTCATCGTGATCGCTGCCATGTTGATATTTGGATTCTGGCCGGGGCAGCCCCGGGTGGGACTGGGTGAGCTGCAGAATACGGCCTTATTCCCCAATGGCATCGGAGGTCTGGCCGGCAGCCTGTTGATTGTACTGCTGGGCTACGCCGGTTTCGAGATAATCGGCCTGGCCGCCTCTGAAACCGATAACCCTCATAAAACCATCCCCCGGGCTATCAAATTCACCATCATCTCCTTATTGGGTCTGTATATCACCGTAATAGCCTTATTGCTGCCACTGATCCCCACGGGAATCTTGGCGCCTGCTGCCAGTCCCATGGTGGCGGCCTTGGAGAGATATGGCCTGGGAGTAGCCGCTGGGGTAGTCAATTTCGTTTTGGTGACCGCTATTCTGTCGGCCATGCTGGCTTCGCTTTTCGGACTGGGCCGAATGCTGCGTTCGCTGGCGGATGGCGGCGATGCCCCGGCTTTTTTGATCGACCGCGGTGATGTTCCCCTGCGGTGTATCCTTTTTTCGGGGGTGGTCATGCTGGCGGCGGTCAGCCTGGCTTATTTACTGCCCGACCGCATCTACCTGTTCCTGATCAGTTCGGGGGGATTCTCCCTGCTGATGGCCTACCTGGCCATCGTCGTCACCCACCTGCGTTTTCGACGCATCCATGGCTGCCCGCCCCGGGACCACTGCCAATTGATAGGGTATCCCTACACCACTTGGATTGGGATAATAAGCCTGGTGATTGCCATTGTCACCATGCCCTTGATCCCTGGTCAGGGTGCCGGCCTCTTGGCGGGGTTGTTCCTGGTAGCCCTCTATTCGTTGCTTTACCTGCTGTCCCGTGCGGTCCGCGCCCGGACCGTGCCCGCCGCCAAGCCAGGGACTGAACTTCCTGAGGGGGAAACCTACTGTGAAAATGAATCCGAAAACCAACGATGAACATATCCCGCCTATCAGAAAACCAATGAGGCCATCCCTTATCGGGATCAGCCTCATAAGCATTAAGTACAGATAGTTATTAAGTTTCAACCATCTAACTAGACGGTTTAAAGGGGAACATTCAGGTGTTTTTGCCTTGAGCAACTACGACATCATCATTCTTTTTAATGGTCCAGGCATAAGTAACGAGGCCACCGCGTTTTATCGGTTGAACAGCTAATACTTCCGACTCGGCATAGATTTTATCCCCTGGATGCACCGGACTCTTCCAGGAGATACCATCTGCGGTGGTCCAGACCGCATCGGCCAGAAAACCTTGTTTGGCCATCAGACCCATCATGCATGCAATGAGATACGCCCCAGGGGTCACTCTGGCTTTGAACCCCCAGCCTTTGGCCACCTCGTCATCCAAGAAACCCGGCAAATCCATCCCTGACATTTGCGCTACGATATCGATTTCTGTCCCGGTAATAGGTTTGGCACCAGTTTTAAATGAATAACCCACGTGAACATCTTCAAAGAACAATCACTTCACCTCCCCCTTTGTTTAACAACATATAAAGTGCATAAGTTTAGAATTATATGGCACCGGACAATTCAATAATACCACAATTATAAGTTTTGGTTATACATCCATCACATCGCCGCGCCGAAAAATTATCCTCTTGGAACATCCCCATAGTATAATTAGCTTGCAACGGGATCTCGGAACGGAAAGGCGGCAGCGACAATGTGCGGACGTTATACCCTGGCGGTGGAGATGGATGAACTGGCCGAACGCTTCGGCTGCCCCACCGTGGAACCGGTTTTCAAAGCCCGCTACAATGTGGC
>JAAYJY010000107.1 GCA_012522705.1 Syntrophomonadaceae bacterium
GATTCATCCCTATGTGGACGGATATTACCTGATTACACCTTTCAAGCGGATCGACCTGGTCACCGCCATCATGGCCCGCATCCGCGCTTTGGGCCTGCAGTATCATGGGGGCGGTTCGTGAACACCGTAAGAGTCCTCTTTGCTGATAGGAGGTATACATAATATCCGGGCGTCCATGCTGTCGCTTAACGTCCGCCAATATATCATGCATACCATATAGCAATTCTTTTCATTTTCAGTGATCTTTGGGGGTTTCTTCACACCCCGCTGGCATCTCGCTCCGGCAGCCCCTCCCGCTGCGTGTTTAGACTTTTCGCTGCTCTCAGAGTGACAATTTAAGATGTCATCCTGAGGCGTTGCCTTAATCATGGCTATGAATACTCTGGTTGCATTCGTTGATTGTGGTGCGGGTACGCATGACAATTCTAAGCGTCGCCAAAAAAAGAGGGTTTCAGTCCCCGGACCGAAACCCTCTTTTTTACCTGTTTGCTTGTAATTCAAAACTTGGAGCGGTGGATTGCAAATGCCGCCCCGCTGAGCAATGCTCCCAGCTAGTGATCTACATGTTCTTGATCAATTCATCGGCGAACTGGGAACATTTGACCTCGGTCGCCCCCTCCATCAAGCGGGCGAAATCATAGGTGACCACCTTGCTGGCGATGGTCTTCTCCATGGCCGCAGTGATCAGATCAGCCGCCTCGATCCAGTGCAGGTGTTTAAGCATCATCACCGCCGACAGGATTACCGAAGAAGGATTTACCTTATCCAGGCCAGCATATTTGGGCGCTGTACCATGGGTGGCCTCAAATACCGCATGCCCGGTCAGATAGTTGATGTTGGCTCCGGGCGCGATGCCGATGCCCCCTACTTGGGCGGCCAGGGCATCGGATATATAATCCCCGTTCAGGTTGAGGGTGGCCACCACGTCGAATTCACGGGGCCGGGTCAGGATCTGCTGCAGGAAGATGTCGGCAATGGCGTCCTTGATAATCAGCTTGCCGGCCTTTTCGGCTTCCGCCTGAACCTTATCGGCAGCCTCGGCGCCCTTCTCATCCTTGATACGATCATATTCATCCCAGGTGAAGACCTTATCCCCATATTCCTGCTCGGCTACCTCATACCCCCACTGTTTGAAGGCGCCTTCGGTGTATTTCATGATATTGCCCTTGTGGACCAGGGTGACGCTATGGCGGCCTTCGCGCAGGGCGTAGTCGATGGCGGCCCGCACCAGTCGCTTGGTCCCTGCCTCAGATACCGGTTTTATGCCCACCCCGGAGCTGTCCGGGAAACGGATATTGGTAACCCCCAGGTCCTCCTGCAGGAAGTTGAGCAGTCGTTCTGCCTGTTCGGAGCCTTGCGGGTATTCGATGCCGGCGTAGATATCCTCAGTGTTCTCACGGAAAATGACCATATCTACATCCTCAGGACGTTTGACCGGCGAAGGCACCCCCTGGAAATACTGAACCGGCCGCAGGCAGGTGTAAAGATCCAAGCTCTGCCGCAAGGCCACGTTAAGGGATCGGATACCGCCCCCGATCGGAGTGGTCAGGGGGCCCTTGATGGCGATTATATATTCGTTGATGTCATCCAGGGTGGCCTGGGGCAGCCATTCCCCGGTCAGGTTAAAAGCCTTCTCCCCGGCCAGCACTTCCTTCCACTCGATGGACCGCCGACCAGCATAGGCCTTGGCCACCGCGGCATCGATGACCCGCGATGCTGCCGCCCATATGTCCGGGCCTGTCCCATCCCCGATTATAAAAGGAATAATGGGGTGGTCGGGCACGTTCAGCACCCCATCCTTAACCGTGATCTTTTGTCCCTTTATTTCCGCCACGCTAAACCTCCTCAGAATATTTCTGTTGATATAAGATACGGACTTCCTGGCTGCAAGCTTACATCTATTTGTGCCTTTTGCGCTTGTTCCAGACTCCTCGCTGCGCTCGGAGTGACATTTCGTGATTGGGCTCTTCGCTGCGCTCGGAGTGACATTTCGTGATTGGGCTCTTCGCTGCGCTCGGAGTGACATGTAAAGATGTCGTCCTGATCAATACCCTGGCCATTCCCAGCAGGACCAGTCTCCCGGTTAGCCGGCCTGGTTGCGTTTCTTTTCGGCCAGGTAGCCTTTATAAATATAGGCCATTTCCTTATCGAACAGGGATCTCTTTTTGTCCATAGCCATCTGCCGGCAGCGGCCTAGGACCTCCTGGGCGTCTTCCTCGCTCAGTTCAACCCCATATTCCATGAACTTGGACTTAATAGCCGCTGAACCGGAGTGTTTGCCGATCACGA
>JAAYJY010000108.1 GCA_012522705.1 Syntrophomonadaceae bacterium
CATTTACTCCGGGAAGCTCTGGCGCGGAGGGGATTGGGGCATATCAAGCCGGCGGCCATCCTCAACGATACCGTGGCCACGCTATTGTGCGCCGCTTACCAGGACCAGCACGCCGATGCCGGTTCCATTTGCGGCACCGGCTATAATGCCTGCCTGCTGGACTCGCAGGGAAGGATAATCAATCTGGAGGCCGGCAATTTCTTTACCGACCTGCTGCCGGTAAACCAGTATGATGCCCAACTGGATCTTGCCAGCGTAAACAGTGGCCACCAACGCTTGGAAAAGATGGTTTCGGGGGCTTACCTGGGAGAACTGTTCCGTTTGATGGCTGTGGACCTGGCCCATCAGGATGACCGATTCCCAGGGCTGCGGCATTTGGAAAAGCCGCTGGCGGAGCCCGGTTCCATCGATACCCGGGAATTATCATCGCTGTTGGCCGGGGGGGCCATGACCATCGGTGCATCGCCATACCAGCCCGACCCGGATGAAACCGACCTGATCAGTAGTCTCGTCCGGGACCTGGTGATACGTGCGGCACGACTGGTGGCTGCCTCCCAAGCCGGAATGATCTGCTATCTGGACCCCCGCTTGCAGCGTCGCCACCTGTTCGGCATAGATGGGGCTTTATACGAGAAGATGCCGCTCTTTGCTCCCCACATCAGGACCGCTTTGGATGAGCAATGGTCCGGTCAGGCCCACCAGGTAGAGATCAGGCTCATGAAAGACGCCTCGGGATTGGGGGCCGCCCTGGCTGCCTTGATGGCAACCGGACCATAACCGAGCGCCAGTTTTAGTCTTGGGCCGGAGCAGCGGCGGGGGCCTTTTTGGTCTTGAGCTCAGATATCTTGGTGATTATCTCCGGTACCAGGGTCACCAGTTTATCCAGCGAGCCCTTTTCACCCAGATTGAACACCTGTACGTCGTCGTCTTTCACTACCAGCAGCGCGGTCGGGCTTATCCTGGCTCCGCCGCCTCCGCCGCTGCCCTTGCCTCCGCCTTTGTTTTGCTCGGTTCCCTCTCCGTTGCCCAGGGCGAAACCGAAACTGGCGGCGATGATGGGGATGACCGTGGCACTGCCGGCACTTATCGGTTCACCTACCACCGTCTTGCTTTTGACCATATTCTCCAGGTGAGCAGCGATAGCATCCATGTCTTCCTTAAACATTTTTATTCCTCCTATCGTTCTTTTTACCCTCACGCAGCATCGTCCACCAGATCTTACGGATGGGTCTCTTTAACATAAAACGGCTGGCATCCCAGAGGATGAGACCCGGCCGCAGCTGCCCCTGTACGACACCGTTGAGATCAATTCCTTCGTGGGTAAACTGGGGATTCAAGTCCAGTTTCTGGCGGTTGTTATTGAAGAGGGCTATCAACGCGGCTATATACGCTGTCAGGGCGGGGTCATAGGTGCCGTAATCTCCCGCCAGTTCGCAGCGCAGCCGCAATGACCGCCACAGGTTGCCCACCAGGGACATGACCTCCTGCCCCACCTGCTTGTCCAGGACGTACCTAAAAACCTTCCAGTTGGGTTTTTGGCGTTGGCGCGGCTTCTTGGGACTTTTCCCCTCGTCGTCGGCTGCGCTTTCCGGCTGACTGCTGTTCTGGATCGGGGGTTGGCTCTTGGCCTGGGTGTTGACCCATGGCCCCACCCGCACCATCGCGCCGGATTGCTGCACAGCAGGCAGTTTCCAGCGAACCGATACCAGTCCGCCCGCCCAAGCCAAGCCCCATTCAAGGTGAATGTCTTCAGTTATCCGACCCTGGCCATAGAAATCACAAGGTATAAAGAGCAGCGCTATTAGAATGACCAGGATGGTAAGAAGTATGTAGCCGATCACGTTTCGGTCGCCCTTTCCGGTCGCAAACCATGAACTGCCGCCTAATCTCGCTGTACACTTATGGGGGCAAGTCTATTATCATTATTACATTATTTTGCCTTGGGTGACACTATTATATGCCAAAAAATAATGGGGCTGCCCAACAACGACAGCCCGCAATCCAATGCTGCTTTTTTCAAAAACGGACGCATCAGTTTTACGGGCGATTTAGGCTGGGGACGGCCAATCCGCCTGCTCCTGGATAAGCAAATCCTCCAGCTCGACCGGCTGGGCTGCCGAGATGTTGCTGCGGTTGCCGGTGGCCGTGTCTCGGGATGTACATTACGGGCACAAACCTCGCTTTATCATCAGCCTAATAAAATTGGTGGGGGTCGGCAGACTAATAGCAAGAATAGCAAGGGGGTGTAAGGATGACAAAATTGCAGGTACTGGACGTTAAAACCAGCGAGCACGGCTTGATCTTCTACCTGGACAACGGTCAGCAGGTGGGTTACCTGGAGGCAGTGGACATGGTTTATAGCGGACTGTTGAACGCCGACCATGTCAACGCGGGCAACCCCGATAAAGCCGGCCGCGGAGACCAGCATTGGATAGCAGGGACCGATGACTTGCCCGAACCAGGATTTCCTTTACGAAACCCCTAGGCAGGGGAGAAACAGTGCGCCGCCCTCTTGCCACTATCGTCCCTGTGATTTAATAGTCAGGAACCAAGTTCTTTGGAGAGGCGGGAAAAATATGTTGGAGATCATAAACGTCAACCTTACTCTCGAGGGGGAGAACGGCCCGGTGGACGTGCTTAAGGATATCAACTTCAAATTGGAACCCAAGAAGATCTATGTAATGACCGGTCCCAATGGAGGAGGGAAATCGTCCATCGCCAAAACCATCATGGGCATCTACCCGGCCACATCTGGTCAGATAGTACTGGACGGGCAGGACATTTCGGCGCTGGGTATAACGGAGAGGGCCCGATTGGGGATCAGTTATGCTTTCCAGCGGCCCCCGATTTTTAAAGGCATGCCGGTGCGCGAGTTCCTGACCTACGCCGCCGGTCCGGTTGCCCAGAATGTGCTCTGTGATCTGCTTTTCGACGTGGGCCTGTGTGCCCAGGATTATCTGGACCGGGAGATAAACGCCAGTTTCTCCGGGGGCGAACTGAAGCGGATCGAGATAGCCAGCCTTTTGGCCCAGAATCTGAAAGTGGCCTTGTTCGATGAACCGGAAGCCGGCATCGACCTATGGAGCTTCCGCCGGTTGATCGAGACCTTTGAAAACATGAACTATAAATACGATACTACCATCGTCATAATCTCGCATCAGGAGAGGATCCTGCAGCTGGCCGACCAGGTCATCCTGGTGGCGGAAGGCCGCATCAGCGATATAACCAACCGGGACAGCATCCTGAGCGATATTAAGCGATTGGATGCGGACTGCCGC
>JAAYJY010000109.1 GCA_012522705.1 Syntrophomonadaceae bacterium
CGTTGCTCTTATACAGAAATTACCTGTTAATGTGGTATTATTAGGATTAACGAGATCACATAATTTGGAGGTTAAAACCTGATATGTCTAGTGATATTGGCTTGATGGATAAAGAAAGACTTTTGCAGATATTTGATTATCTCAACGAGCGATTGAAAGAAAACCAATTGCAGCTGGAGATAACGGTCTACGGCGGTTCTATTATGACTATGGTTTATGACAATCGACCGGCGACCAAGGACATTGATTGTGTATTTAGTGAAACCAATTCGAATTTATTGAACCGGATATTGGATCTCACGAAATATACTTTTAATCTTGCGGATGGCTGGATAAATGAAGATATAAAGGAACCGCTGAGGGCCCTTTTGAAGGAGGACAAGGAAACCTATAGAGTCTATACGAATCTGAGGATCCTAAAGCCTGAGGCGAAGCAGCTGTTGGCCATGAAAATACTGGCAGCCAGGAATGAGCCTGCGAAAGATTTTGTAGATGCGCACATATTGTGCAAGGATCTGAACATTACCACCAAAGATGAGTTGTTGGATACTGTATCGGAATATATCCCGCTTTCCTTAATAGGGGAAAGGCAGACGATTTTCATCAAGTATTTGGGAAAGGACCTGGGCTATGATTGGGAATGAATATTTGCGGGCATTATTTGACTATCCTGATGAAGATACCAGCCTGAATCAGTTACTGGAATTATTGAAGTGCAAAGAGATTAGATTTATCGACAGTCTTGGAAAGCCGGTAGATATTGATTCGTGCAATGATGAAGAAATAGAGTATTTGACCAAGGTATCAGCTCTGATAGATTATTACCTGCAGATCCAGGGGATCGACGTTCCCGAATGGATAAGAGATGAAAGACTTAGATTCGATAAGCCTTATTATCATTCTTCGAGAATAAGTGATTTTGAAAAACTGAGATTATTGTACACAAATCCTGCCCCCTTCAGGGCACGGAATGTCTACTTTGATTTGCATGGGATTCAGAGAGTTTAGAGCTGCCGCTGAACTTGGGATTTGGGGACAGTTCGGGGTCAGGAGATGTAAAACAGCCTGCGCAGAACAGCTGTTGCTAACTTAGCATAATTATGATAATAATTAGATTGAGCTGAGCTATTTTTGGGGGAAAAACATGCCTAAGATCAGAACGGTATCCGATCTCCGCAACCATTTTGCGGATATATCAAAGACCGTTCACGAAAGCGGCGAGCCAGTGTTTTCAACCAAGAACGGCTATGGAGACATGGTTGTTATGAGTATTGAGGCCTACCAAAGTTATCAATTTGACAGTGAGGTCTACTTCAAGCTAAAAGGGGCGGAGCTGGAAGCCAAGATGACCGACAAACGCTTTACCCATGACGAGGTGTTTTCGGACCTGAGACGCAAGCTCCGGGAGAAGGCGGCGGATAGTGTATAGGTTTTCGTATCTGTCGGTTGCCAATCGTGTTATTCTTGAATGCCTAGTTGTTGTTTTAAAGCCTTTTGCAGGGTTTGGGAGAAATTTATACCGGCTTCATCGCCCAGGGTTTTCAGATATTTAGGAACCGATACATTGATCCGCATAGTAGTCAAATCATGCGCTTTTCGATATTTTTCGAAATCGATGTCCACCCACGAAATCAATTCATTAGCTTCATGCGATGGTTCGGTGGTAGATGGTTCAGGGATTAGACGTACGTCATCCTGTTCAGATATTCCCCAAATACCAATAGCGTCACGTGCCATATAGACAGCTTCCGCCAGGTCTTTTCCTTGCGTATTGATATCCAGATCAGGAACTGTTACAACATATCCTGAATTGGTCGGAGTAAGAATAACCGGATATACCTTAAACACGGTATCACACTCTCCTTGATGACGGCAGATGCCTATTTCAGCCCTCGCCGCTTGATTATTTTCATATTTGAAAAACAGGGGACGGTTTCATTATAGAATACTCTTTCAGCGGTACATAGATTAATATTAAAGTAGAGTGATTGCGCTCCTAAAAGCCTGGAAGGTGATTGAATGCAAGAAGGTACAGGCTGAAATTTAAAGGGTGATTGATTATCTGGTGAAAGAAGGAACAATATGAATCTCCGCAACTTTCAAAGCTGTATCGATAAAAAAATTGTTGCCCGGGCCTATGAATATTTCAGAAATGACTGTGTAATATCAGTGGAAGAAACCGAGAAAAACGTTTATGTAGCGGAAGTTGAAGGCAGTGAGCTGTACACAGTGGAAGTTGAGCTTGATGGTCAGGAAGAGATCGCGGGCAGTCAATGCGATTGCCCTTATGATTGGGGAGAGTATTGCAAGCACCAGGCGGCGGCATTTTTTGCTTTACGGGACATCAAGAACAAAAAGGACCCGAACAATGCGGTCTCGGCAGCGGTTTATAAGTCCGTTCCCCCAAAAAGAAAAACGCCTGATATGAAGAAAATACTTTCGGAGAGGACAAAAGACGACCTGGTTGAATTTCTTCTGGCGATCGCAGCCCAGTATGAAGAAATCAAGCAGCGGATAGAGCTGGATTTTAACGAAGGAAATGATGAGGACGAAATACGCAAAGCCATGATGCTTATGCGCACCTTCATCAAAAACAATTCGGATCGGCATGGGTTTGTCGCTTACGGAGACGCCCGGGAGGCGGTCAAGGGGGCTGACTTGGTGTTGGAAAAAGCCCGCTTTGCTTTGGACAAGAAAAAGCCCCGGCAGGCTTTAGAACTGTCCCTTTGTGTTATCCATGAAATGATGGCTTTGCTTGAGGCCGCGGATGATTCCGACGGGGTAATCGGCGGAGAAATCGAAGAAAGCCTGGATTTTATCTGTGAAATAATTGAAGATGAATCATTAAGCCCGGCAGATAAAGAAAGTATTTTTCAGAAGCTGATAGAAGAAGCGGCGCATAGACGATATGAAGATTGGACCGACTGGCGGCTGGATCTTTTGGGCAGTTGTTCGGAGCTTGCAGACACTCCGATTTTGCGGGACAAATTGGAATACAACTTGGTATCAATCATAAAAAACGAAAGCGGGGATTCATGGAACGCTAATTACTTGGCGAAAAGAGTTAATCTCATCAGATACTATATGATTGAACAGTATGACGGGCAACAAAAAGCGCAGGAATTTATTGGGCAGAATCTGCGATATTCGGAATTCCGGGAAATGGCGATAGCAAAAGCCATGGGGAAAAAGGATTATGCTGCGGTGATCAAGCTTGCGCTTGATGGCGAAGAGGAGGATAAAAATAAGCGCGGGCTGGTAGATCAGTGGAAGAAATACCGGTACAAGGCGTTTCAGCTCTCCGGCAAACTTGATGATTTGCGCGGGATTGCCATGGAATTTATTCTGGATGGTAGTTTTGAATATTACCGGGAACTAAAAAAGACTTATGATTTCAGTGAGTGGCTTTCTGTTTACCCCAAGATTATTTTTCTGCTGGAAAGCCAAAAGAAAACAGATCATGACTTATACACCCGTATTTTAATAGAAGAAGGGGAAAAACAAAAGCTTCTTGCCTATGTTAAGCAGAGGCCATCAATGGTAGAGATTTTTTATAAACAGCTTATTCCTGAATTTAAAGAAGAAGTTTGCACCCTGTTTCTGCAGCATATTGAGCAGACTGCTGCCAGAGCTGGCAGCAGGAAAGATTATCAGAGGGTATGCGCCATTATCCATAATCTAGAAAAAGCGGGCGGGCAAAAGCAAGTATCGGAAATCAAACAGAAGCTTTTTAACAAATATGCCAATAGACCGGCGTTCAAAGATGAGTTGTCAAAAGTATGAATAGAATGATGCCGATAAATAGGTTCATAAGATTCGCATAGTGCGACCGGAATGGATCTATCCTTCTTCTGTTTTCTTGCCGACCAGATATGAAGCGGCCAGGGCCGTGACTGGAATGGATAAACACAAACCTATCGAACCAGCCAGGGAGCGAATTATCTCACTGACTATCATGTCCCAGTTCATAATGTTGAGAGCAGGTATGTTGTTGGCCACCAAAAGGAGCAGCAGCGCCAGCGCTCCTCCAGTGTAGGCCAGGATCAGCGTGCTGGACATCATCCCCATCACATCCTTGCCCACATTCATCCCCGCCCGCCATAGGTTATAGCGGGTCGGACTGCCATGGATTTCAGCAAATTCCCTGATTGCCGAGGCGATCGAAATGCTGGTGTCCATTACTGCGCCCAGAGCACCGATCAGTACCCCAGCCAGGAATATACCCTGCAGGTTGAGGTTGGCAGTGGCTGGCATACTCAGCAGTAAATTGGCGTGTTCATAATCCACGCCGATGATGTCGGCGCTGCCCCCGGCTAAACTGGCCAGAACACCTGCCAGTATTACCCCTGCAATACTGCCCAATATGGCGGCCATGGAGGTCCGGTTGAAGCCGCTGATCATCGGGGTGCCGACCAGGGCGACCACGGCGCAGACCAGAGCCCCGCACCAGGTGGGGCTGGCGCCATTCAGGATCGAGGGGATAAGCCAGAACCAGAGAAGCACGCCGGTCAGCATGATGGTGAACAGAGCCCCTAAACCTTTTCTTCCGCCCAGGATGATCAGCACCGCCATGAACGCCAGGACCATAGCTTTCACGGTGCCGCTGCGGTTCGGATTGGCTATGAAAGCCTCCACAATCTGGTTTTGAGAATCAATATTGGCAAATACGATGACCTTGTCCCCGGGCGTCAAAGAGGATCCCAGAATGGGATTGGTTTTCGAGGCCGTGTGTTCGACGGTTATCTTTTGATCGGCATAGGGATTGGCCAGACTGACTTCGACTATCTGCATGATCATGCCCTGGTTCATTTCCCAGTCCAACGCGTCGTCCAATTCTTCCTCGCCCAGAATTCGGACTACCTCGCCCCTCACATAGACTTCCCGGGTATCGATTTCCGTAAATTCTGTATATGCCTCATCGGCAGGCTCCGCAGCCTGTATTACAGCGGGGAAGAGCAATCCCATCCCGATTATCAGCACTGCCAATCCCAGCCAGCAGATTATGCTTCTTGGCCTCTCCATCGAAACACCCTTCCTT
This sequence comes from Syntrophomonadaceae bacterium, assembly GCA_012522705.1. GTDB lineage: Bacteria > Bacillota > Syntrophomonadia > Syntrophomonadales > Syntrophomonadaceae > PHAA01. The sequence continues at coordinate 5,039 of JAAYJY010000109.1, forward strand.
GTGATCTTTTAAGCTCTGGGGCAAGCAACCCGCGCTGCATCCCGGATGGATGCTGACTCACAGTTCGCATATCTCGACCCAAGCTGATTCTGTGCACCCAAGTGGAATGAGCAATATGTATTTGAATTCTGCGTGTAATTGTTTTTTACCTTCATGATATTAGTATAACTTGGATTTTTAATCCGTTGTCTCATCTTATGTGGGCATAGGAAACTGGCAGCGGTTCGGGCGGAGGCAAAAAAACCGCCCCCCTGCTTCAGTTTGAAAAACAGAATTACTTGGAGGCTGGCCTCAAGTAGGTTGTCTCCGTTTATGTAAGTCGTGATATACTATTGGTGAATTTAATGAAAGGAGGTACCGCATGAAAGGCGACAGTAAATTAATCGAGGTTTTAAATTCACTATTAGCGGACGAATTGACTGCTATCAGCCAGTACATGGTCCATTCCGAGATGAACGCGGACTGGGGCTACGGCAAGCTGCATGAGCAGGTCGAAAAACGTGCCATCGAGGAGATGAAGCACGCCGAGATGCTTATTGGACGCATACTGTTCCTGGAAGGGCAGCCGATGGTCAACAATCTCAAGGAGATAAGAATCGGCAGTGACGTCCCCAAGCAGCTGTTTCACGATCATGAGGCTGAACTTGCTGCCATCGCGGCATATAATGATGCCATCAAACTGGCCGGGGAAGTAGGCGATTTCGCCACCCGGGATATGTTGCAGCAAATCCTGCTCGATGAGGACAAACATATCGATGAAATCGAGGGGCTGCAGGGCCAGATTGAGGATATGTCCCTGCCCATTTTCCTGACCACCAAGCTATAAAATGCTATGGTCAGGTTTCCCGTGTTTTTGTGACTACCAGCCGGCGGTCTTTAGGCCGCCGGCTTTTGGTATACCTATGTCCAAGGTTGCGCCGCAGGAGCATGGGGAATGGAGTAATGTTGGGGATGGCCCCTTCTTCACACCGGACCAGAACGTAATCCGGGGAATTTGTCGGCGAGGAAGTCGCCTATGGCTGCTGTGGTCTGGGCTGGTTTTTCCAGCATGAGATGGTGCCCGGCCGCCGGTATTATATGCAGGACCGCTCCGGGGATGTTTTCCTGCAGGTACTGGGAGTTTTTCACCGGGGTCATCTTGTCCTGGTCGCCCACCAGTATCAGCACCGGTATCTTGATCTGGTCCAACCGGGCGGCGACATCGTAATTGTTGCAGGCGGTGAAATCGGCATATAGCTGGGGCTGGGGTACCTGGCTCAAGCCCTGCAGTTCGGCGGCCAGCAGTTCGGGCGCGAA
>JAAYJY010000010.1 GCA_012522705.1 Syntrophomonadaceae bacterium
GGCTGCAGTCTTTGCCGTTTTCACGCCTGGCCGACCGCATCTATTCTGCCAGTCGCATTGGGAAGAAAAAGGATGAGGGCAGCCTCCTGGGCAACATCGGCATCGGCACCTTCCTGGGCGACGACTAAGATCCGTATGTGGTACACTTGACCTGAAGGGGGGATAAGTTTGATCTGTGTCATATGCCAAAAGAAGGATTGCTTTGTGAAGTGCCAGGGATGTGGTGTTCCATTGTGCGAGGACTGCTACAAGTTTGATCTGTTCGGCCATGGATGTGGATGTGTTGTACCCCTCTATATGTGTCCTACATGTATAAACGACCCGCGGGAGAACCCTTATACCACTGGAGATATGTGACCCAAGGAGAAAGATAGCAGGGGCAGGGGGACCATCTTTTGCCTCGCTTTTGGACAGAAATATAGATCCCGGGGAATTGCCAGCCCCGGGTTTCTTTTTGCAAATTAGGCTATACTTGACCCCCAATAACTTGGGGACAGTCCCCAAGTTATTGGGCTATTTATAGGCTGCCAAGGCCGAAGCATCCGGGAGCATAGACATTCTGATTTGCTCTCTTGTTTAGTCGGATTTCTCCCGCCGACAATGGAAAACCGCCCCAAGTCATTCGGCCCATTTAGTCATCCACCATGGGGAAATAGACCATGAAGGTGGTGCCGGACGCTCCGGTCACGAAATCTATCCGGGCGCTGTGGCGGGCGGCGATACTGTAACAAACCGCCAGACCCAGGCCGGTACCCCGGTCTTTGGTAGTCAGGAACGGGGTCCCCAGTTTTTCAATGATGGCCGGGTCCAGGCCGGAGCCTTGGTCCCGCACATAAAGGACGATCTCACTGCCGATTTGGCAAGTGCCGATGGTCAGAGTGTCGCCTTCGGCCATGGCTTCGATGCCGTTGTTGGACAGGTTCAATATCAGTTGCCGGATTTCTTTGTCATCGATCAGCGGCATGGGCGGCTTGCCCAGTTCCAGCATCATGTTTATGCCTTTATAAACCGCATTGGCTTCAATAATCGGCGCAATGGCTTTCACCACTTCGTCCAGATACTGGGGCCGCAGATGAACGATCTTGTTGCTGGCCATGCTGAGGTATTCGGAGATGATCCCGTTGGCCCGGTTCAGTTCCTCGATCATGACATCGAAGAAGGCTTGGTCCTTGGCGTAACAATCCTGCTCGGCCAGCAGTTGGATGAAGCCCAGTACCGCCGTCATGGGATTGCGTATCTCGTGGCCGATGCTGGCCGCCATCTGGCCGATCAGGTTCAGACGGTCCAGCCGGGCGATATCCTTTTCCATCTGCATCCGCTCCGTGATATCCAGGAATAGTATCACCAGGCAGTCTTCCTCGTTGATCTCGATCCATTCCATGGACATCTGTACCAGCCGCTCCTGCCCCTCTTTGGTGAGAATGGGGCCGACCACATCCTTGATGGCTTTCCCGGCCCGCAAGTCCTGCACCAGCCGTTCGCGGATTTCCAGGCTCGGCCAAACCCTGATTTCCCGCACCGATTTTTCCATGACCTCATCGCGTTGGTAGCCGGTCGATTTCAGGAAGGCGTCATTGACATCCAGAAAGACCCCGTCCTTCATAGTGGAAATGACCAGGGGGGTGGGACTAGAGCGAAAGGCCTTGCTGAATCGTTCCTCCGCCAGCTGCAGGCCCTCCTCGGCTGCCTTGCGGTCGGAAATATCGCGGATAGATTGCACCGCGCCGTATAAGTTGCCCTCCCGGTCATAAAGCTTGGAGGCATAGCCCCATAGGTACGCCCCCCTGCCGCCATACGTTTTCGGCACGTATACCTCCCCGGACAGAGTCCCCTCCTCCCGGCCGCTGAAATCGTATTTACCCATCAATTCCTGTTCTTTTTCCTCATTAAGTGCGATGTTGATGAGGATCGGCCGCCGCTCGCCATAAAACGGGATGGCGTATTCATAGTTGCCCATTCCGATCATTTGGCTCTTGGGCACATTGGTCATCTCCTCCATGGCCTTGTTCCAGAAGACCACCTCTCCCCGCAGATTGATGACCAGCATGGCGTCGGGCAGCAGTTCGATGATCTGCTCCAGGCGCTGCTGGGCCTCTATCATCTCGTGCAATAAACCCCCGTCGGCGTTGTGCAGATCGGTGGCAGATGGTAAAAGCCTCTTCAGTTCATTGTTAAATGCTGTGACGTACTGGTTGTTATCTTTCATGATCAATGCCACCTCATCTTGATTAGGGGGATGGTTGTTTTGACTGCTCAACAATTCGCTCCCCGCGCCGCCCGCTCAAGGAGACGATTTGCACTGGGCCGAAATTTTTGACAAGCTTTAGTCTTGACAGTAAGCGTAAAAGGTCCCTGATAAGCTTGTCAGGGGGCATTGCTCTTAATTCCTATCCGTCTTATGGCCCCGTTTCTTCCCCTCGATACAAAGCAGCACATGACTTTCCCTAATTTATTGAAATCCCAGAGCGACCAAATGCCCAGCCAACCGCATCCTGAGGGTGTTTTTCCCGTCAATAACTTGGGGACTGTCCCCAAGTTATTGCGGGCTTTAGACTGATAAAACGCCCCATTCAGCCGCCGCTTGGACGAGTTTGCACCAGTAAAGACTATCAGCAAAACCAGTCTCCACTTGAGACGCGGCGCTACATATATTCGCGGCGTAACCGCTCGAACTCCTTGGCGTAAATTTGCAGCCGTTTGGCATGGATATTCGAATTCAAACGCGGAATGCGTTTGCCTACCACCACGATGTCGTTCCCATCGCTGTCGCCGGGGAGTTTTATATAGGGCGCAAAATGGTCACAACGGGTGTTTTTTAACCGCACCGACAGGATCGCATATTCCCGGGTCGGAAACGTGTTGGGCAGTTCCAGTTCTTCCAAATCAGGCATGGACACCAGCGGCAGCAGTCCATCCTCCTTCACCTTGATATTGGACAAAGACAACTTCTTGAGTCGCAGCAGGTTGATCAGCGGAGTCAGGGTCTGCACCCTCATCAGCCTGGTCTTTTTCCCGCCCAATTGCAGACATTCAAGCGGCGTGGCAAACCTCAATTCTCCCAACGAGGAGACCTGGGGAAAATCGATAATAGAGAGTTCCCGCAGGCCATGGTTATAGGTCATGTCCCAGAGCTGCGTGGCCTTGGTGTTCCCGGCCATCACCAGGCACTGCACCTTGTTCAGCCGGTCCAGGGCTGATAGATCGGCAACCTTCATATTGTTGAAACACAAGGTCTCAAACGCCGGGCCAAAATGGGCAATCAAATAATCTAATTCCGGTTGCTTAATGCCCTCTACATAAAGATGCTTAACACCCTCGACGCCACTGAGACTTCTGACACTCTGTCTATCCCCTTTTATGGTTAGGCGGGCACCCGTCTGCATTCCCATCGGGGGTCGGTTCCTTAACAAATCTGTAATCATGTTTCTAATCCCTCATCCAAATCCCCTTGTACTTGACCCCCAATAACTTGGGGACAGTCCCCAAGTTATTGGGGCAAAAAACTCACTCAAACGCTGGCCTGATGGCCTCTAGAATCACTTCGCAAACTGCCTTAACTTAGGGCCGTTCCCGTGACACTCCCCAGACCACCTTGTCAATGATTTTGGCGTAACTCTGAATGATCTTGACCACCTTGACGGAGACGTTGGGGTCGAGATAGTCCGGCGGCAAGGCCACTGGTTCCTGGTTGCCGCGCATGGGCACGGCCAACTCGATCGCCGCCTCGATGTCGTCCCCCGATATACCGCCGATGACGATGGTGCCCTTGTCCAGGACCTCGGGTCGTTCGGTGGAGGTGCGGATCAGGACCCCGGCAAACCCCAGTATAGCGCTCTCTTCGGACAGGGTGCCGCTGTCGGACAGCACACAAAAGGCATTTTTCTGCAGCTTGTTGTAATCGTAGAACCCAAATGGTTCCAGGCTCTGCACCAGGGGGTGGAAAACGAATTCACGCTGCTCGATGAATTTGCGGCTGCGGGGATGGGTGGAATAGACCAGCGGCATCCGGTAACGCTCCGCCATGTTGTTGATGGCGTTCATCAGCGAGGAGAAATTGGCTTCATTATCAATGTTCTCTTCCCGATGGGCGGAGAGCAAAATATACTGGCCGGCACTGAGGTTGAGGCGCTCCAGCACCTGGCTGTTTTCAATTTGCTCCTGGTGTTCCCCCAGCACCTCGGGCATGGGCGACCCGGTCACGAAGATGTGCTCCTGGCGATAGCCTTCCGCCAGCAGATAGCGACGGCTGTGCTCGGTATAGGGCAGGTTAATGTCGCTGATGTGGTCCACCAGTTTGCGGTTGATCTCCTCGGGGACGTTTTGATCGAAACAGCGATTGCCTGCTTCCATATGGAAAATGGGCACTTTCAACCGTTTGGCGGAGATCGCTGCCAGGGCGGAATTGGTGTCTCCCAGGATGAGAAGGGCGTCGGGGCGCTCCTGCTGCAGGACGGCATAGGATTTGGCGATGATGTTGCCTATGGTCTCGCCCAGGTGGGCGCCGGCACTGTCCAGGTAATGGTCGGGCCGCCGCAGACCCAGTTCCTCAAAAAATATCTGGTTCAGGGTGTAGTCCCAGTTCTGGCCGGTGTGGACCAGCACATGGTCGAAATACCGATCACAGGCCTTGATGGTGGCTGAAAGCCGGATGATCTCCGGCCGGGTGCCGAGTATGGTCATGAGTTTGAGCTTCTGCATCTTGTTAAAAACCTCCGTGTAGTATCAAGAGAGGGTGAATAACTCGGGGATAGGCCCCCATAAGTTATTGCGGTTTCGGAATGCCCCGAAGGCCCATCGTGCCAGCGCTTAAAGGGGTTTTTCCCGATAATAACTTGGGGACTGTCCCCAAGTTATTGTGCCCCTTTTACAGCCTCCAATATTGATAGCCAGCCGCTTCGTATTCCTTGCGGTTAAGGAGTCCTTTGACATCGATCACCACTTTGCACTGATTGGGAACGTCCTTGAAGAATCCATCCAGGCCCTCCCGGGTCAACTCCCGCAGTTCATCATGGGCCACCGCCAGCACCAGCGCGTCCACATCCTTGATGTCATCGACACCGTTGAACCGCAGTCCGTATTCATGGAAGGCCTCGTCGGCATCGGCCACCGGATCGAACACCAACGGCACGATACCGTACTCGTTTAGCTCCCGCAAAATGTCTATCACCCTGGTATTTCTGGTGTCCGGACAGTTTTCCTTAAAGGTGAAGCCCAGAATGGCAACTCGGGCCTTCTTGATCGGCACGTCCGCCCGGACCAGGTTTTTGATGGTGTTTTCGGCTACGTAACGGCCCATATCGTCATTTATGCGCCGGCCGGACAGGATGATCTGGGAATGATAGCCCAATTGTTCTGCCTTATAGGTCAGATAGTAGGGGTCGACCCCGATGCAGTGCCCCCCCACGATTCCAGGGGTGAAGGGAAGAAAGTTCCACTTGGTGGCGGCCGCGTCCAGGACCGCCCGGGTGTCTATGCCCATTTTATTGAATATGATGGACAGCTCGTTCATAAATGCGATGTTTATGTCCCGCTGCGAGTTCTCGATAACCTTGGCCGCTTCTGCTACCTTGATGGACTCGGCCCGGAACACGCCGGCCTCCACGACCAGTTCGTAAACCTGGGCGATGGTGTCCAGGGTCTCCTGGTCCATACCGGCGACCACCTTGACGATCGTCTCCAGCCGGTGCACCTTATCCCCCGGATTTATCCGTTCCGGCGAATACCCGATCTTGAAATCGCGGCCGCACTGGAGGCCCGACTCGCGTTCCAGAATGGGCACGCACAGGTCCTCAGTCACGCCCGGATAAACGGTGGATTCATATACGACGATGGAACCCGGCACCAGGTTGCGGCCCAGGATGGCGCTGGCCCCCAATACCGGGGATAGGTCCGGGGTGTGATCGGGATTGACCGGGGTGGGAACCGCTACGATATGGAAGCGCGCCTCCCGCAGCCGGGCCTCGTCGCTGGTAAAATCAACGCTGCAAGCTTTGATAGCCTCGTCGCCCACCTCCCGGGTGGGATCTATCCCCTGCCGGTACAGCGCGATTTTTTCCTGATTGATGTCAAAGCCAATCACTTCGGCCTTTCTCGAAAACGAGACGGCGATGGGCATGCCCACATAGCCCAGCCCTATCAAACTTATCTTTTCCCTGCGATCGACAATATCTTCATATAAACTGGGTATCAAGGGGACGGTTCCGGTGACACTACTCATCTGTTTTCTCCTCTCTCCTGATCTGGATCTGGCTATTGAACAAAGTGCGTAAGGTTCGGCGACTGCTCTTCTCTTCTGACACGCTTATTCCCCGGTTCCAAGGGACAGGCTCTCGCGGCAATCTTGCCTTGCTCCATTTCCTTGATACGGCATGCGCTCTCTTGCCTCCACGCGTATCAGGAGGCGGTTCTCGTAGCCACCCTCCCCGATACTTGAGGGCCAATAACTTGGGGACAGTCCCCAAGTTATTGCCGAGTAAATATGGCCCAAGGGCCCATCGTGCCGGCGCCCGTAAGGTGTCAAGAAAACCAGCCCGCTGACACTTCATACCTCCAGGTAGTAGGTATCGGGGCGCGCCGGATCAAAGGCTTCACTGGCCCACATGACGGTCACCAGGTCAGTCTGGCCCAGGTTGATGATGTTGTGGGTATAGCCGGGCGGAATGTCCACCACCTCCAGCTTTTCCCCGCTGACCCGGTACTCCAGGATCTCTTCCTCGTCGAGGCGGCGGAAGCGGATCAGTCCGGTACCGCTCACCACCAGGAACTTTTCGTTCTTGGTGTGGTGCCAGTGATTGCCCTTGGTGATGCCGGGCTTGGATACATTCACCGACACCTGGCCCCGGTCGGCGGTCCGGATGAACTCAGTGAACGAACCGCGGGCATCGACATTCATCTGGAGCGGATAGGCAAACCCCTCATCCGGCAGATAACTGAGATAAGTGCTGTACAGTTTGCGGGTAAACGGGTCGGCCATGTCAGGGATGCTCAAGTCGGCCCGGCTGCGCTGGAAAGACTGCAGCAGCTCCACTACATAATGAAGGCGGACGGTATAGACC
>JAAYJY010000110.1 GCA_012522705.1 Syntrophomonadaceae bacterium
AATGCCCGCCTGCATTGTCATAACCGCATGCAGACGTTCCTGCTTCACCTCTTCTGGGACTTGGGTAGGCATGAGGCTGGCCGGGGTTCCCTCTTCCGCGGTAAAAGCGAAGGCTCCCAGCCAATCGAATTGGGTGGCCTGGACAAAGTCCAGCAATTGCTGGAAATCCTCTGTGCTCTCCCCGGGAAAACCGACCATCACCGTGGTCCGCAGGACCAGACCGGCAATCCTTGCCCGCGCTTTTCTCAAAACAGCATCGAGTTGCTCCCGGGTATGGCGACGGTTCATCTTCATAAGCATTCGGTTGCTGACATGTTGAATGGGCATATCCATGTAGGGTAAAACCTTGGGGAGCCGCGCCATAGTATCGACTAGTTCATCATCAATGTGAGCTGGATGAAGATACATCAGGCGAATCCATTCCAAGCCTTCAATAGTAGCCATCTGTTCTAGCAGATATGGCAATCCCGGACCTCCGCTATCATGTCCATAAACAGCCGTATCCTGACCAATCAGGACCAATTCCCGCACCTCCCGCTCGACCAGACCGCGGGACTCCTCGACCAACTCTATAGCCGGGCGGGATCGTAGATTCCCTCTGATTGACGGTATCGCGCAGAAGGCGCAACGGTTGCTGCACCCTTCCGTTATCTTCAGATAAGCCGAACCAGCCGGGGTGGTCAATACCCGAGGGCCTTTTTCTATGAAGACATCAGGGGGACTGCCAATCATCAACGGGCGTTCCCCTTTTCGTATCTTGCTCAGGGCTTGGTCGATCTCCTTGAAAAGGGAGATCCCTACAACCCCGTCCAATTCAGGCATTTGCTCCAGTAATTCTGGTCCGTATCTTTGTGCCAGACACCCGGTGGCAATCAGGTACTGCAATTGACTAACCTTATATTTTCCGGTGTCGATAATGGCGTTTATGCCTTCTTCCTTGGCAGCCTCAATAAACCCACAGGTGTTGATAATGATAACATCAGCCCGCTCCAGCCGGTGGGTGATCCGATACCCGGCTCGTTTCATCACCGCGATCATAATCTCCGTGTCAACCCGGTTTTTGGCACAACCCAGACTGATAAACCCGACCTTCACCGCTCGGTCCGCCTGGTCATCCCGATACCCTCAGCCTCGAAAGTTTTCTCGGCGATTTGGCCTGAGGCACCAAGAGCTTCAACCGGCTGTCCATTGAGAATAAGGGTTATTCCCCCGGCGTTGCCGGTTCTTATTTTGATGCGTTCGACCGCGGTGAATGTCTCCGTTCCGCCTTCGGCCATGTTGCTGGCATATACGGGCTCACCATCAGCTTCCACCTGTACCCAACTCCTTTGCAGGCATTTTACCTCCAGATTGAGAGTATCTGCGGGTGCAGCGGTTGGGTTGGTGCTGGTAACCGGTTCAGTATCCCCAGTGACATCAGAACGGGTGAAGGTCCGGTCGGTTACCTGTCCCGGAGCACCCAGGGGCGGAATTGGACTGCTGTTGAGTTGCAGTTGGATACCCCCGGCATTACCGGTTCTCAGATCGATCTTGTCCTGGGCACTAAAAGATTTGGACTCCCCGGCTTGCATGGTGCCCATATACTGCGCCACCCCGTCCACGCTCACTGACACCCAGGCAGGCTGTGCCGCGGTTATGGCTAAAGTCAGATCATCAGTCATAGTTGGAATCTCTGCCGGGGCTGGGATATTGGGTTCCTCGGCTTGGGGAGGGGGGGTAAGGGCCTGATTGGTTATGTACCCCGCCACGTAGTTGCCCAGCCATAGAACTGCCACCAGAAAAACGATTGCCGCCGCCACATTGCGCAGGGGAAAGCCCAGGATTCTGGCTGGTTTTGGTTCGATGGGCGGTGGTTCATTGGGCACATCTGTATAAGCCAAACTTTTAAATTCATTAACCAGCCGATCCGGATCCAACCTCAAAAACCGGGCATAGCTGGCTACAAAACCTATTGAATATACCCGGGCTGGCAGACTTTCGAAATCGTCTTTTTCCAGGGCGGCGAGGTAGTGTTTGCGAATTTTGGTTTCCTGGGATACTTGGGCCAGAGTGTAGCCTTGTTTTTCTCTTTCCATGCGCAATTTTTCGCCAAAGCTGGCTATGGCAATCACCCCCGCTTGAAATTAATGGAGTTGGTTCCTTTCGCCTACGGTCTGGGCGTACCACTGGCAATCCTCAGCGCCTGGCGCATAGGATAACCTGACGACAATCCATAAACTAAACCAGCCAGAAACAGGTGCAGATCCGAACGGCTGTCAAATGATTGGTTAGGCGGTAAATGGTAATCCGCTACTCCGGATTGGCTTACCAGAACCATATTGTCTTTGCCATCGGTTATGACTATATTCTGGGCGCCCTCCTGCAGCAGATTCTGACCCAAGGTGACATAGTGTTCATAATCGTTGAAGGAATCCACGCCCAATACCAGTAGAGCAGCCTTGTTTAAGGCAGCGGGCCGGCGCCCATCGATATACCAAGCCGAACATATGCTGGTATCGTAATCAGGCCGACTAGTCATCCGCCCACCCACCAATTCCAGCAACCGGGTCTCCACAATAAGCCAATCGCAATTGGCAACCACCCACTCCCGAGCGTTGATGGCCTGCTGGTAATCATCCCGGTTATAGCCTTCTTCGCAGAGGATTCCGGTGGAGGTTATTATCTTTTTACAGGTCCTTTTAGAAGGGTGCCGGTATATATTGGCCACATCCACGTCTACTGCTTGAAGTTCGTTCAATATTTGGGTGCCCAAATCATCATTGCCGACCATGGTGACCAGCTTGGAGCTCGTTCCATACCCGGACAAGGCCATACAAACATCCTTGGCGAAGCCGGAGTTTTGCATGTCTATCTGACAGGTTTCTTGCTCACCCCGTACGATGATTTCCAGACATACCTGTCCCAAAACCACAATCGACACTCTTTTATTAAAGACATAACCCTTGCCCAGGATTACCCCTTTTTTCATCAGGTTGGAGATATGAACTGCTACAGACGAACGGCTGATGCCAAAGTGCTGAGCCAGTTCTTCCTGAGAGATAAGCGGATGTTTCTGCAGCGCTTCAACAATTTCCCTCTCTCTGGCGGTAAGCTTCATAATCGGCGCCAGCCTCCAATACTGCGAGCTTAATAAATGCTTATGTTCATACTAACATAGTTTATTATTGGCGTATAGTTTTTCCATCTGCTGTTCGTCTATCAAAATCTCCCGCTTTTTGTTGAGATCTGCTTCCGAAACGATGCCTCGTTCTTCGATCATATCCATCAACCGGGCTGCCCGGGCGTAACCCACTCGCAACTTGCGCTGCAGGAAAGATACCGAAGCTTTTTGGTTTTCTACGATTACCCGGACTGCTTCCCAAAAGAGGTCGTCTCCGCCATCATAATCGGCTTGCTCCAGAGACAATTCTACTTCATGAAATTGGTCGGCATTTTCTCCGCTAGCGGTCTGGCTCTTGATAAAATTAACCGTCGCCTCGATATCCCGGTCGGACACAAAGGCTCCCTGCACCCGATGTGGTTTTACCGCACCTACCGGCGAGAATAGCATGTCCCCCTTTCCTAGCAGCTTTTCAGCCCCGCCGATGTCCAAAATGGTGCGGGAATCAGTTTGGGACGAAACCGCAAAGGCAATTCTGGAGGGGATGTTGGCTTTGATGATGCCGGTCACCACATCCACCGAGGGACGCTGGGTGGCAACTATCAAGTGCATCCCGGCCGCCCGAGCCATTTGGGCCAGGCGGCATATGGAGTCTTCCACCTCAACCGGGGCGACCATCATCAAGTCGGCCAACTCATCTATGACTATGACTACAAACGGCAGCGGATCAGCGGTCTGGTTATAGCGATATATATCCCGCACCCCGAGATCGGCAAACATCTTGTAGCGCTTCTCCATTTCCGTGGTCATCCACCGCAATACCACCGCCGCCTTTTTGGGGTCGGTGACTACCGGTGTCATCAGGTGGGGCATGCCATTATAGACAGTCAATTCCACCATCTTGGGATCGATGAATACTAGTTTCAGCTCATCCGGGGTGGCGTTGTAGAGCAGGCTTATTATTATGCTGTTCAGACACACGCTTTTGCCGGAACCAGTGGATCCGGCAATAAGTAGATGGGGCATGTCGCTGAGTTTGGCTACTACCGGATTTCCGGAAATATCTTCACCCAAGGCGATTGCCAGAGGGCTGTTGAGCTTCTTGAATGACAACGAACTCAAAATATTGCGCAGTCCCACACTGCCGATCTTGGAACTGGGTACCTCAATACCTATGGCCGACTTGCCGGGAATAGGCGCTTCGATACGAATTCCGGGAGCAGCCAGTTTTAGCTGCAGGTCGTCGGTGAGACTGATAATCTTGCTGATTTTAACCCCCGGGGCGGGGGTGAGTTCATAGCGGGTTACGGCCGGACCGCAACTGACCTGGTTGACCTTGACGCCCACCCCAAAACTGGCAAATGTATCTTCCAGCACCGTAATACTGTCCGTAATGTTCTTCTTATCGATGGAACGATCGCTATCCACGGGGGTCAGCATTTCCACCGAAGGTTTTACGTAGGTATTGGCGGTCTCCTTGTTGCGGTACACCAATTCCAACTGGCTGGCCGTGCGGCTTTTGGTAACTTCCTTGGCCGGGCGCTCTGGTAACGGTTGACTGACCAGCACCGAAGCTTCCATCGTGGGCAGGGGGCGGGAGTCGCCGTTGATGATAATCGCCTCATTGGGGGCGGCTGGGCTGGGAGCGGTGGGGGTCTTCAAATCCGGTTCATAGAACATGAGGTCGCAGAGATTGTCTTTGAACCGTTTTAATCGGACCCATACCAGGGCGGCGATTTCAGAAGGCGATTTTTCCAGGATCATCACCACCACCAGCATCACACTCAGCACCAATAGGACAGAAGTTCCTAAACGGCCCAGCAACCTCAATGTCAAGTATCCCAAAGCACCGCCCAGATAACCTCCTCCCATGCCCTTAAGAGCAGCTTCCCAGGGATCCAGACCAAGGGGAATCTTAAAGATACTTACGTACACCAGAATGGAAAGGGCGGCCAGAACTAGTCCCCACATGCGAATGGACCACCATTTTTTGAAAATGCCAAGGTGGATGGACCAAAATAGCAGGAAGAAAGGGGCCAGGATAGCCACCGTGCCGAACAGGGCCTTCATGGTCATGCTGATATAAGTACCCAGGACACCGATAAACTGCCGATCAGTGGCGATGCCGGCCGAGTTGTTGAGCGCGACCAGTATGAATACCGCCAACATAAAAAGGATGGCCGATACGATTTCCGCGCGGAAAGGAGTATAGGCCTTATCTTTGGCTGGCGGAGAATTGTTGGGGGAAGGAGCATTGTCCACCCGGTTTGTTTTTTTCCTGGCCATTTTTTCACCCTTTAAAAATACTGAGAGAACTGGGGCCTTGCTTGCGCAAAAACAGCGCCGTCAGAATCGCTATAACAAGACCCGCCCCGAAATGCTTTTGTAATTATAGCATAGCTGTTTGAGAAAAATTACTAATAAAAGAGCACGTCCTGACGAACGTGCCGAAGTTTTTGCTATGGGAACTACAGGCTTACCGGGATATCAACGCCCCTGGCTGATACTTTTCATCCATATAGTCCATGGGGTCGGTGCTGACGATTCCGATAACCCGGGCTTGCTGGAAATCCAACGGTTGGGCGTTCACAAAACCTCCCGAAGGCAGAGGGATCTGTATGGTCTCCCTAAACTCCATGGTATTTATGATATCTTGAGGATCAGGCAGGTAGATTATCATTGCCATAGCCCTCCGCTCTCTTTTAGTTCGTGGAGTTTGCTCAGTGCCTTGCTAATGCCGCCCACTTCATCAACCAAACCGCAGTCAACTGCGTCGTGCCCCACTAGCACCGTGCCTATGTCACGGGCCAGATCGCCGGTCCTGAACATCAAGTCCCGGAAATGAGCTTCGCTGATATTGGAATGTTCAATTACAAATTTGACCACCCGATCCTGCATTTTATCGAGGTACTCATAGGTCTGGGGAACCCCAATGACCAGGCCGGTGAGACGGATGGGATGAATGGTCATAGTGGCAGTCGGAGCGATAAAGGAATAATCTGCACTGACCGCGATGCTGGATCCAATGGAATGGCCTCCGCCAATCACGATGGAGACGGTGGGTTTTGATAGACCGGCGATCAATTCCGCCAGGGCCAGTCCGGCTTCCACATCGCCGCCGACGGTATTTAATATCACCAACAGGCCTTTGATTTGAGGATTTTCTTCAATGGCCACCAACTGGGGAATGACGTGTTCATAGCGGGTGGTCTTGTTCTGGGGCGGCAGGACCAGATGTCCTTCCACCTGCCCGGCGATCGTCAAACAATGGATATCGCTCTTGAAACTAGGAATCTCGATCTGGCCCAGTTCTTTTATGTTTTCCAGCTCGTGGTTTTTCTCTTGTTCCTGAGTTTCAGGATTCTCATTCAATTAAATATGCCCCTTTCCCAACCAATAATGTTTTGTTTAGATTTTCCGCTTCCCGGTCGAATAATACATCGGTCCACCAGCTGAGAGCGGGCTCAAATTGAGTTAGGATCGGGTAGGAGGCTACCCATTAGTTGAGTAGCCGACCTCCCACACCACCGTACGTACCGTTCGGTATACGGCGGTTCCAAAGTTTACACATTACTTCGCAGAGTAATATTC
>JAAYJY010000111.1 GCA_012522705.1 Syntrophomonadaceae bacterium
AGACCTTCTCGGTCTTTAGACATCTGTATTCGGTCCCCTGGGTGTTTTGCAGTACACTCACCTGATAATCACCATTGCCCATCTGCAGGGGAAAGCTTTGCTGCGATCCATCGGCTCTCAGATCATAGGTGTATTTTTGCGAGTCCTTTTGAATAATTACCTTGATTTTTTGGGGTTTGTCGCTTTGATAAGCAATATCGACGACTCCCTTCGGGATATCTCCCGTATCTATACATACATCATTGGCCGATGCCAAAACGTTGGCTGGCCAAGTATGAAGGATAATCAACAAGGCAACTAGAAGCAACTTAATCTTCAGGTCTCCAATACGGTCTTTCCATCCCGACATTTGGCATGTCCTCCTTTTTGGGGGACGGACCGTAAAGGAAAAGGCAGATACTTAAAATCCTCCTCTTCGGCAACCCGGCGGTCATAGACATGGCGTCCTTAGATCCGTGGCTTTGCGTCCCCGTCTTTCGACGGGTTTGCCTTTGTCGGTGAGGGGCTTCAAGCCCCGCCGTCCCAAATAATATGAAATTAAAAAACCTGCCCCAGCTGTTGCCGAGCAGGTTATTACTCCTTAGAATTCCCTCGGCAACCCGGCTGTCATAACCTTTTCGGTCTTAGACCCGTAGCTTTGCGTCCTCGCCTTTCGATGAGTTTGCTTTTATCAAGATACTTATTCAAATAATCCTACAATTGTATAGTAAAGCTAATATGGTGAACATGTCAACCAAGAAAATGAAAATCAGTGGAGACAGCGGACTGGCAGACTCTTTTGGGCCCGTGGATTTCATAGCATTCAAGGTGGAATGTTGCATAATCATGTACAAAATAACCGGCGAGCCTGGTCGAGGACATGAAAGGAACCGGTTATCACAATATAGTCGCTGCCACTGACCATGCTCACAGCGCGCTCCACTGCCCGTTCTATGCTCTCCGCGGCTTCAACCTTGATTGCGGGGAAATCGCGGCGCCAAACCTGTTCCACCTCCTGCCAGGCCTGACTCCGGGAACCCTCGGGACGGGTGACTACCACCGCCCGGGTATTCTTCGCCAGGGCCGCTAAAGTCCCGGCCCGTTCCTTATCATCCAATAGTCCCAGCACCAGCACTTTGTATCGCCCCGACAGCAAATCGCTGAGAGATTCAGCCAGCGCCCGGGCTCCTTGAGGATTATGGGCGGCGTCCACAATCACCAGGGGCGACTGGCTGACCACCTCCAGACGGCCCGGATTGCGAACTCCCCCCAGAGCTGAACGGATACTGTCGGCATCGATGGCCAGGCCTTGATCCCTCAATACCAGCAGAGCCCGCAAGGCCACCGCCAGATTACGCTGCTGATAGGTACCGGGCATGGTATAGATCACTTCCGTTAATTGCAGGTCGGGTCCCTCCAGATCAACTTCTTGAGACCACAAAGATGCTGGTCCGGACGGGATGACCCTAATATCGCTGCTATGCCACAACGGGGACTGCCCGGCCCGGGCGGTTGCGCTGATGACCTGGAGGGCTTCGTTGTCCATCGGGCCGACCACCACCGGAACCCCCGCTTTGATGATGCCTGCTTTGTTGGCGGCTATTTCACCCATGGTATGTCCCAGAAAGGCGGTATGGTCAAAATCACTCCCGGTTATGACCGCCACTTTGGGGATAATCATGTTGGTGGAATCATAAATCCCGCCCATGCCCACCTCCAAAACCGCCAGGTCCACCTGCTGCTGTTGGAAGCAGCGGAAGGCTGCGGCTGTCAGGACCTCGAACTCGGTCGGGTGTTCTAGACCTTGTACCAGCATGCCCCGGATATGCCCATCGATCTCATCCAGGATGGAATCCAGGGCGGCAGCACCAATATTTACTCCATCGATGGAGATCCGCTCCAGGTAGGAATGCAAGTGGGGCGAGCTAAATCGTCCCACTTTATAGCCCGCTTTGGTCAGTACTTCGGCAATGATAAGGGAGGTAGAACCCTTGCCGTTAGTCCCGGCGATATGCACATACTGAAGAGCCTGCTGGGGGTTGCCCATGGCTTCCAGCAGGCTCGCGATCCTCTCCAGACCAGGTCGGCTGCCGAATCTGGTCAGACTATGCAATCGGTTCTCTATTTGGCTTTGAATATCTGCAGACGTTGCAACAAACCCTCTCTCCGCATAGCAGCCTCTTCTGCCCGGGAACGTTCCTTGGCTATCACCTCGGGCGGGGCCTTGGCCAGGAAGGCCTCGTTGTTCAGCTTGGCCTCGGTTTTGGCCATATCTTGATCGATGGTTTTCAGCTCTTTCTCCAGCCGGCCAACCTCTTTATCGATATCGATGATGCCTTCCAGGGGGACATAGATCTCGGCAAAGGACAACAATGAGGACACCGCCTGGCGCGGCGGCACTCCTATCTTCTCGGTTACGGTCAGGTCGCCCACCCGCGCCAAATCCCTGACATAGGCGCCGCCGTTGCCCTGAAAGAGTCCAGTCATGTCGGGATCTGGTGAAACCAAGATTACCTTTATAGCGGTCCCATGGCTGAGGTTGAATTCGGCCCGGATATTGCGGATGGCCCGAATAACTGCCATGACCATCTGCATTTTGTCGATAGCATTGGTTTCGACCCGCTCCGGATCAGCCTGGGGCCAACTCTCCAGCATTATAGTGGGACCATGGCCGGGCAGGTATTGATAGATCTCCTCGGTTATAAATGGCATAAAGGGATGCAGCATTTTCAGGATATCCATTAGGACCGTGTTGAGCATATTCTGTACCACCACCCGGTCTCTGGGATTAGCGGGATTAAACAAGCGCGGTTTGGACAGTTCGATGTACCAATCGCAGAATTCATCCCAAATAAAATCGTACACGCGGCGAGCGGCCTCACCCAACTCGTAAGCCTCCAGCAGACCGGTTATCTCGGTTATCTTTTGCTGCAGACGGCCCAGTATCCAACGATCAGCCAGGGTCATCTCCTCCGGGTTCATGTCTGCAGCCTGATAACCTTCCAGATTCATCAATACGAAACGGGCCGCGTTCCAGATTTTGTTGGCAAAATTGCGGGTATTCTCCACCTTGTCCCACTGGAATCGTATGTCGTTGCCGGGGGTAACCCCGGTTACCATAGAAAAGCGCAGGGTATCAGCCCCGTATTTCCCGATCACTTCCAGGGGATCCACCCCGTTGCCCAGCGACTTGCTCATCTTGCGTCCCTGAGCATCCAGGATCAGGCCGTGAATATTCACCTCGCGGAAGGGTACCTGCCCGGTATGCTCGATACCCGAGAATATCATCCGGGCCACCCAGAAGAAGATAATATCGCGGCCGGTAACCAGCACGCTGGTGGGATAGAAAGTGCGCATATCATCGGTATCCTCCGGCCAACCCAGGGTGGAAAAGGGCCATAGAGCACTGGAAAACCAGGTGTCCAGCACATCTTCATCCTGTTTCAGCTCGCTGCCGGCACAGCTGGGACAGACGGTGGGATCCTCGCGGCTGCAGATTGTCTCCCCGCAATCCTGGCAGTACCATACCGGGATGCGATGTCCCCACCACAGCTGCCGGGATATACACCAGTCGCGGATATTCTCCATCCAGTTGGTATATATACGGGTGAAACGTTCCGGGACAAACTGGATCTCCCCGTTGACAACCTTCTCAATGGCAGGTTCGGCCAGTGGTTGCATTTTCACAAACCACTGCAGCGATACCATCGGTTCCACCACCGTATCACAGCGCTGGCAGTGGCCCAAGGCATGCTGGTGATCCTCTGCCTGCAGCAGGGATCCACCCGCTTCCAGGTCTTTCAGTACCTGACGGCGGGCATCATAGCGGTCCAGTCCGGCGTAGGCGGGACCGGCATTCTCATTCATATGGGCATCCGGTCTCATGACGCTGATTATCTCCAGGTCATGGCGCAGCCCCATCTCAAAATCATTGGGGTCGTGAGCCGGAGTCACCTTAACTGCCCCGGTCCCGAACTCACGGTCTACATAATGGTCGGCGAAAATCGGTATGATCCGGCCTACCAGCGGCAGTACCACGTTTTTGCCCACCAGGTGACCGTATCTTTCATCATCGGGATGGACTGCCACCCCGGTGTCGCCCAGCATGGTCTCCGGCCTGGTGGTGGCCACCACCACAAATTCATCGGAATCCTGGACCGGATATTTCAGGTGCCAAAGATGCCCGTCGCTGTCGGCATGCTCCACCTCGATATCGGAAATAGCGGTATGGCAGCGGGGACACCAGTTGATTATATAATCGCCCCGATAAATCAGGCCTTTCTCGTAAAGCCGGACAAAAACCTCCCGCACCGCCCGCGAGCAGCCTTCATCCATGGTAAAGCGTTCCCGGCTCCAGTCGCAGGAAGAACCGAGTAGACTGAGCTGCTGGGTTATACGGTCGCCATAGAGGCTTTTCCATTCCCATACCTTATCCAGGAATTTTTCCCGCCCCAGGTCGTACTTGCTAATACCTTCCGTTGCCAGGCTTTCCTCCACCCGGGCCTGGGTAGCGATTCCGGCGTGGTCGGTACCAGGCAGCCACAGGGTATTATAGCCCTGCATACGCCGCCAGCGGGTCAGGATATCCTGGATAGTATTGTCCAGGGCATGACCCAGATGAAGCTGGCCGGTAACATTGGGGGGCGGCATTACTATAGAATAATGGGGCCGGTTGGTATCACCGCTGGGCAGGAAGCAATCATGCTGTTTCCAGTATTCGTACCACCTGTTTTCTACGTGGGCGGGATCATACACGCTGGCCAGATTGCCACCGCTGCTCATAATACAGTCCTCCTCAAAAATGCCTCATTCCTGCGTGGTCACCAATACTGCCAGCTCCAGGGGATCCACCTGCTGGCCATCCTTGAACACCCTCATATTGCCCCCGGAGATGTCGTCGATGACCATCACCTGACCCTCCACCCGACCGTATTCAAACTTTATGTCGTATAGTTCCAGGCCCTTGGCGGCCAGGTCATCCTTGATGATACGGGCCACCCTACGGGTCATAGCTGTGATCAGCGCGAATTCTTCATGGGTCATAAGTCCCAGCTGCACCAATGCATCCTCGTTGATGGGAGGGTCGCCCCGCTCATCGTCCTTCAGGGTTATCTCCACCAGTTCGTCCAGGTCTTGCTCTTTCCTGGCATAGCGAGCGTAACGTTTCAGGAAACTCCCGTAGACTTTAAAACGGCAGATTATCTCCAATCCATCGCCGAAGGCAGTCGCCGGTTTCACCGTCATGGTGTTATCCTCCAGATTGGCGCCTATATAATGGGTAGGAATCCCCTCCTGGCGGAGCAGTTCAAAATAGTAGCGGGACATGCGCAAGGATGCATTGCCCATGCCTTCCAGGGTCCCCATCAGGCTGTTGGCCCCGGGGTCAATCTGCCCGTTCTCTCCGGTAACATCGTCTTTCATTTTGAGCAGGTAGTTGCCGTCATCCAGCTTAAATACGCTCTTGGTCTTGCCTTCATACACGTGCTGCATCGGATGCCTCCCCATTAATAATTATTGCCATCTCCAAGCCGGTTCAAAATCCAGTTTTGCCAAAGGTGCCTGGTATATAGATTCTACTGAAAACGCTGAACCCTTTGCAAGTCGATGTTGGGGTTTCTTGTTGACAGGGAGTCCCTGTGCTAAGCTAAGTAACAGAATAAGGCCATCCGTCCCGTCCGGTCGGATGACATGGAGGCTGACTATGACAAAAGCCAAAATCGGCAGAAACGACCCCTGTCCATGCGGGAGTGGCAAGAAATACAAGAATTGCTGTCTGGTGCTGGGAGACCATGGCCCCACCGCGCCCAAACCTTTCGACCGTTACAATATCCTCATGACATCATTAAAAATGAAAATAGAGCAGAACTACGCGGCTCAGATCAGGAGGATCCGTAAGCCCATGCAGGACAGGTTCCTGCGCCTGACTTGTGACCAGACCCTACCCCGCGAGCAGGAGTCGGTCTTTTCCGATTGGCTCTGGTTCGATATGACCGACAGCGCAGGGATGACCTTCGGGCGCGAGTACCGGGGCGATCATGGTGATTACCTGGAAGAGCCCCTGCGGGAATGCCTGGATGCCTTAAATGATTCGTGCCTGTCGGTGTATGCCTTGGCATCTTCTCAAGGCGAGACTTTGCATTTGCAAGACCTTTTCACCGGCGCCAGCCGGGAAATACTGCTAAAGGAACCGCTGGTACCTGATCCTGACCAAGAAGCGCCCCCGCTGCTGCTGGGAAGGCTGGTCTCCATGCCGGAAGGCGGGATTTTTTCGGGGATGGTGCTGATGGTGGGCGATGATAAAGGCCAGGGCGATTTCATCCGCTTCCATATGGACTATTGGCAGCGGATCCGGCCGGATGCATCCATAGCTGAGTTGTGCAAACAACATGGGGAGGTGCTGTTCGGCCTCTTCGACCATGCCAGCCACAAGACCACCCTGGCACTTAACGACATCCGCTTTCTCCCCACCGGTCAGGAAGCCAACGAGTTGGCGGCCGTGATTGGGTCGGCCGAAGACTTTAGCCCGGTCCATAACACCGCCGGCACCGCCTGGTACGACCTAAAAGACAGTCGGGGGCCGGCCCGGGTAGGAGTAAGCGACCAGGGTCACCTGGTTTTCTATGCCGACGCGGTGGAAGACTTGGCCAAGGCTGGGGAGCTGCTGCGATTCAAGGAGTACGTCTGGCAAGTCGTCAACAGCCTGCTGCTCTTCACTCCCCCGCCCCAGGAATTGGGCGACATATGGTACGAGGTCATCAAGGAACGGGAGACAGAGCGCTGGCTGCATACTCCTCATCATGAGTTGGACGGTAAATCCCCGCTCCAGCTATTGGCCGAAGCCGGAGGAAAAGAGCGTTTGGGGGAAATGCTGGAGGCATTTGCGGAAAGTGCGGCTGGAAACCAATACAGCCTGGATCTGGTCAATTATATGCGAGCCCGGGTGAACTGAGGACTAGGTCCCTATATCATTGACATCATCGTCGGTGGGAAAGAGGGCAACCCCCATCTCCTCCAGCAGTCCTTCCCGGCCTTCACCGGTCTGGGCTGAAAAATAGAGGGGTTCCTGGTCTAGATCCATAGCCTTTCGGACCACCGCCAGGTGTTGCCGGCGAGCTCCCCGGGATATCTTATCAGCCTTGGTGGCCACCACCAACAAGGGAATCCCCGCCTGCTGCAGCCAATCCTTCATCAAAAGATCGTTTTCATTGGGTGGGTGGCGGATATCGACCAACTGGATAACCCCGCGCAGATGAGTTCTCTGGCGCAGGTAGGACTCGATCATTTTGCCCCACCGCTGCCTTTCCGCCCGCCCCACCTTCGCGAAACCATAACCGGGCAGGTCGACCATATAGAATGTCTCATTGATAAGATAGTAGTTAATAGTGCGGGTCTTGCCTGGCGTGGAACTGGATTTGGCCAGGTTCCTGCGATTGGCGAGGCGGTTGATCAATGATGATTTGCCTACATTGGAGCGACCTACCAAAGCGATCTCCGGCAGGCCGTCAGCGGGCAGTTGTTCAGTCTTCACGTAAGTGCCTATATATCTGGCTTGCTTTATCTGTAAGGGCATAGTCTACTTTTCTTCCACGACCAGGGCGGTATTCAATACCTCATCCATATGGTTGGCCAGTACAAAATGCATCTTCTTCTTTACATTGGCGGGTATATCATCCAGGTCTTTCTTGTTTTCGACCGGCAAAATAATGGTATCGATGCCCGCCCGGTGGGCGGCCAGGGTTTTCTCTTTCAAGCCCCCGATAGGCAGGACATTGCCCCGCAGGGTTATCTCCCCGGTCATGGCGATGTCATGGCGCACCGGTCTTCCTGACATGGCCGAGGCCAAGGAGGTGGCCATGGTTATGCCTGCCGAGGGACCGTCTTTGGGGATCGCCCCTTCCGGGACGTGGATGTGGATATCATAATCCTCCAGGGTTTCCTTGCTGATGCCCAAATCGTCGGCTTTGGAGCGGACATAAGTCAGCCCTGCCTGGGCCGATTCTTTCATGACATCTCCTAGTTTGCCGGTCAGGGTGAGCCTTCCTTTGCCCCGGATCAACGCAACCTCGATGGAAAGGATGTCGCCCCCGGTATCAGTCCAAGCCAGGCCGGTGGTCACACCTATCTGGTCCTTCTGCTCCGCAGTTCCAAAGCGGAATTTCGGGGTGCCCAGATATTTTTCAATGCCGGTGACCGTGATATTAACGGCCAGATCGCGGTTCTTAACCACTTGGCGGGCTACCTTGCGGCATATTGAAGCGATTTGCCGCTCCAGGTTTCTCACCCCCGACTCCCGGGTATACTCTCTGATTATCTTGCGCAGGGCCGCCTCGGAGAAGGTTATGTTGGCAGTCTTCAGACCATGCTCCTTGATTTGCTTGGGAACCAGATGATCCAGCGCGATGTGGAGTTTATCCTCCTCCGTATAACCGCCTATCTCTATTAATTCCATCCGATCCAGCAGCGGGCGGGGAATATTGTAGGTCGAATTGGCAGTCGTGATAAACATCACCTTGGACAAATCGAAGGGCATCTCCAGGTAGTGGTCGCTGAAGGTGCTGTTCTGTTCGGGATCCAGTACCTCCAACAAGGCCGAGGCGGGGTCCCCCCGGAAGTCCGTGGTCATCTTGTCTATCTCGTCCAGGAGGAAAACCGGGTTACGGGAACCGGCCTGTTTTATGCTGTTTAAAATCCGGCCCGGCATCGAGCCCACATAGGTACGGCGGTGACCTCTGATCTCGGCCTCGTCCCGCACCCCGCCCAGCGACATGCGTACGAACTTGCGCCCCAAAGAACGGGCAACCGATTTGCCCAAAGAGGTTTTACCCACCCCCGGCGGCCCCACCAGGCACAGGATGGGCCCCTTTATCTTTTTAGCCAGCTTACGGATAGCCAGGTATTCCAATATCCTTTCCTTGGGTTTATCCAGCCCATAGTGATCCTCGTCGAGGATTTTTTCAGCCAGGTCCAGATCGATGCGGTCCGGGGTCTCCACCGACCAAGGCAGCGATAAAGCCCAATCCAGGTAATTCCTGACTACCACCGCTTCCGCCGAAGAGGAGGGCATCTTCTCCAGCCTTTCCACTTCCTTGTTTATCTTCTCCAAAGCCTCTTTGGGAAGTGCCGCCTTGTCTATGCGCTCCCTTATCTCTTCTATTTCGGTCGTCCGTTCATCCTTATCACCCAGTTCCTTCTGGATTGCCTTCATCTGTTCGCGCAGGTAATACTCCTTCTGGGTCTTCTCCATCTGCTTACGCACCCGGATGTTTATCTTGCGCTCCAGTTCCAGGACTTCCATCTCTTTGGCCAGGATCTCACACACATAATTTAGGCGCTTGCCTACCTCCATCTGCTCCAGGACGGCCTGTTTCTCGGGTATGCGCAGGTTCAGATGGGAGGCGATGACATCAGCCAGGCGCCCGGGTTCTTCTATGGCCACCACTGATACCACCGTCTCCGGCGGAATCTTCTTGCTCATGCGCACATACTGTTCAAACTGGTATACCACGGTCCGCATCAGGGCTTCGGTCTCAGCGTCCTTGGCGACCGCTTGGTTCTTGAATTCCTCCACCCTGACCTGCATATAATTATCGTTTTCCAGGAAACTCTTTATCCGCGCCCGGTACAGACCTTCGACCAGCACCCGCATGGTCCCCCCCGGCATCTTGAGGATCTGCCTGATCTCCGCTACCGTGCCCACATCATAGATCTCTTCCTCGCTGGGTTCATCGGTCTGGGCTTCCTTTTGAGTAGCCAGGAATATCTCCTTGGAACCCAACATGGCTTCCTCAATGGCGTTGATGGATTTTTTACGGCCTACATCCAAATGGATAACTGTATAGGGAAAAACCAGCAATCCCCGCAGCGGCAATATCGGTATCTCCCGGTAACTATTTTCATTTTGCTCGTGTTGCTCCACAAAAACACCCCCCAGTCAGCTCTGTTTCCCGCATAATCAATACCTGCCGGGTGGGATAAAGCTGCTGCCCGGGCAGGTCTGGAGCTGCAATAGTAGCTTATTATATCAGAACTGCTTATTTTAGTCCATTATAGCCGATTCCAGCACTTGATGTATGTCCTCGACCGCAAGCACTTCGATATGGGTCAGGTCATCAAAGGTATTCAGCCAGTTCTCTCGGGGAACCAAGACCTTCCCCACCCCGGCTTTGGCAGCCGCCTCCACCTTGGCGCTTACCCCCCCCACCGGTTTGACCCTGCCATGCACCGACATTTCACCGGTCATGGCCACCAGGTTGTTGACTGGTTTCCCCCGGATAGCAGAAAATACAGCGGTAGCTATGGCGATGCCGGCTGAAGGACCATCGATCGGGGTGCCGCCGGGGAAATTGATGTGGATATCATGATCACGTATGTCCAGGCCGCAGCGGGACTGAAGAACCGTCAACACACTTTCCACTGCCCCTACGGCCATACTCTTGCGCCGCAAGGTCCGGCCGCCGGAACCCAGTTCCTCCGACTCTACCACCCCCGTCACCCTCCATTTGCCCTGGCCGGCCACTGCCGGTGTTACAGCCGCTTCCACTTCGATAAGAGTACCGATGTTGGCACCGAACACGGCCAAGCCGTTTACCAATCCTATCTGAGGGTGGTCCTTGACCTTCATTTCCAAACGGGCGGTCAAGTTGCCGTTGTTGATTATCTTCTGCACTATATCATTGGTCACCCGAGCCACTTGCTCCACTTGGGAAACACCCGCCACCAGCTGTACGAGATTGACCGCCTCCCGGCCATTCCCGGCGTGTCGGCTGATCTCCTCCACCGCCTTATCCTCCAACTCCAGATTGACCTTGGCGGCGGCCTTTTGGGTTATGTTTCGTATACACTGGTGGTCCAAAGGCCGGAAAAATACCTCCAGGCAACGCGAGCGCAGGGCCGCTGGAATATCAGCCGGCATACGAGTGGTAGCCCCCACCAGCCTGAAATCTGCCGGCAGGCCGTTTTGGAAGATATCATGGATATGTTTGGGGACATTACGATCCGATTCGTTGTAGTAGGCACTTTCCAACAGAACCTTGCGGTCCTCCAGGACCTTGAGCAGTTTGTTCATCTGCAGGGGATGAAGTTCCCCGATCTCGTCGATGAACAACACCCCGCCATGTGCCTTGGTGCAGGCCCCCGGCTTAGGCTGCGGAATGCCAGCGCTGCCCATTTGACCAGCTCCCTGGTAGATAGGGTCATGGACCGATCCAATCAGGGGATCGGCTATATTGCGCTCATCGAACCGGCATATGGTCGCGTCGATCTCGATGAACTTAGCGTTTTCTTTGAAAGGGGAGGCAGGGTTGATGCAGGACTCTTCCAAGACCAGGCGGGCCGCCGCTGTCTTGCCCACCCCGGGGGGACCATAGATTATCACATGCTGGGGGTTGGGGCCGCATAAGGCCGAGCGCAATATATCTATACCGTCCTGCTGCCCGACTATGTCGTTGAAACTACCTGGTCGGCTAAGGCTGGACAGGGGTTCGCTCAACTTGACACTGCGCATTTGCTGCAGTTGTCGATATTCCTTTTCCGCCGACTGAACGATCACCGCTTTGCGCCCCTGCTGATTCTTGAGCAAGTTCCAGAAATAAAGCCCGATCACCATGCTAAAAAAAAGCTGGATAAGGAAAAATACTCCTCCATATTGCGCAAAAAATCCATTCATAAAGCTCGTTCCTTTCGCACCACTTCCTCTCCTATTGTTCCCGTCCGCTTTAAGGTAAAGCCCAGTAAATAAAGGCAGCTTACGCTGCCTTTTCCTCAAACTATTAAATGATGTTAAACTGTCTCCCGCTTTAATTGACCCGTCGCTTGGCGTCTACCGTTACCAGCAGCGGTTTCTCTTTCTTGTTGATGACGTCCTTGGTAATTAATACTTTGGTGATATCGATCCGTGAAGGTACTTCGTACATCACTTCCAACATCACGTCTTCGATGATGGCTCTTAAGCCGCGGGCCCCAGTGTTGCGATGCATTGCCTCTTCCGCGATGGCCTGCAAAGCCTCGGGCATGAACTCCAGGTCCACCCCGTCGAGCTCGAACAGCTTTTTGTACTGTCTGACCAAGGCGTTCTTGGGCTCAGTCAAGATCTTCACCAGAGATTCCTTATCCAGAGCATCCAGGCTGACGATGATCGGTACCCGGCCTACGAATTCCGGAATCAAACCGTACCGGAGCAGATCCTGGGGCAGGATCATGTTCAGTATTTCCCCTATCTTTTTCTCTTCCCGGCTCTTGATATCGGCTCCGAAGCCCATTACCTTCTGGCCCACCCGGTTCTGAATGATCTTGTCTATACCTTCGAAAGCCCCCCCGCAGATGAAGAGGATATTGCTGGTATCGATCTGGATAAACTCTTGGTGGGGATGCTTGCGCCCTCCCTGAGGGGGTACACTGGCCACGGTGCCCTCCAGGATCTTTAACAGAGCCTGCTGCACACCCTCTCCGGATACGTCGCGGGTAATACTGGGGTTATCGGTTTTGCGCGCTATCTTATCGATCTCATCTATATAGACTATGCCCTTCTCGGCTTTCTCGATATCGTAGTCGGCGGCCTGGATAAGCTTGAGCAGGATGTTCTCCACGTCCTCGCCCACATAGCCCGCCTCGGTCAGGGATGTGGCATCGGCAATGGCAAAAGGTACATTAAGTATCTTGGCCAGGGTTTGGGCCAGCAGGGTCTTGCCGCTGCCAGTGGGGCCGAGCATCATGATATTGCTTTTCTGCAGCTCCACATCATCCATTTTCATACCCAGATTGATACGCTTGTAATGGTTGTAAACGGCCACTGACAATGACTTCTTCGCCGTATCCTGGCCGATCACATACTCATCCAGAGTCTCGCGTATCTCCTGTGGTTTGGGGATATCCCCCATTTTAAAGCCGATATCCTCGGCCAGTTCTTCTTCTATTATCTCATTGCATAATTCGATGCACTCATCACAGATGTATACACCCGGTCCGGCCACCAGTTTTTTCACCTGATCCTGGGTCTTCCCGCAAAAGGAACATTTCAGTTGCCCTTTGTCATCCCCGTATTTATGCATATTACACCTCGCTTTTTGAAGGGCCTATTAAATAGTATATTACTTATTATCGCGTTTTGCGAATACTTCATCGATAATACCATATTCCAGGGCATCCGCTGCCGACATGAAATAATCCCTTTCTGTATCGGCCTGGATGCGTTCCAGGGGCTGCCCGGTCCGGTCCGCCAGAATCCGGTTGAGGTTTTCCTTCATCTGCAATATACGCCGGGCATGAATCTCGATGTCGGTGGCCTGACCCTGGGTCCCGCCAGCCGGTTGGTGGATCATGATCTCAGCATTGGGCAACGCAAAGCGCTTGCCCTTTTCACCGGCAGCCAGGAGGAATGCCCCCATGCTGGCCGCCATCCCCACACAAATGGTAGAGACATCGGCTTTGACCAGCTGCATGGTGTCGTAGATGGCCATGCCCGAGGTTATTGAGCCACCCGGGCTGTTTATATATAGATTGATGTCTTTATCGGGATTCTCCGCCTCCAAGAATAGCAATTGGGCGATCACCACATTGGCCACATTGTCATCAATGGCACTGCCCAAGAATATTATCCGATCCTTCAGCAGTCGGGAGTAAATATCGTAAGAACGCTCTCCCCGGTTGGTCTGCTCGACGACCATCGGTATCAGGTAAGACACTCCGGACCCTCCTCATATTAATAGTATTCCTTGCCCCTCTTATACAGTATTCGTTTTAGGCTTTGTTTTCCTGCGGTTGTCGTTCGGATTTTCAAGCATCTGCAAATTCTGAAGGAATTGCGGCTGCTTCATCTGCTGGTTCTCCCTCTCCTGCCTCCGGTTCTATTACACTTATAACAGCGTGGTCAACCAGGTATTGGACCGCTTTATCGATCCTGATATTGTAGGTGATGCGCTCCATCAACCCTTCCAGGTTCTGGCGCGCCTGCTCCAACTCGACACCCATCTGCTGGGCAATCACACCTATCTCATGATCTATTTCTGCATCAGTCAGGTCAATCCCTTTTTCCTCAATTATTTTTTCCAGTACGAAATTGGTCTTGGCCTGTTGAATAGCTTGGGGTCTCATATCCTCTCTGAATTCGTCCACATTGCTTTTGGTCATCTGGAAATACTGTTCCAAACTGATCCCTTGGGTGCCCAGGCGTTGTTCGAGCTGGCTCAGAATCGTATCCAGCTGCATCTCAGCTACCGCCGGCGCTATATCGACCTGGCTGACTTCGGCTATTTTATTGACGGCTTCATTCTTGGTGGCCTCGTCGCGGCGCATATCCATGGCCTTGACCAGGTTCAGGCGGATATCATCGATCAATTCCCCGATAGTATCGAAATCGCTTATTTCCTGGGCAAACTCATCGTCCAGCTCACGTTTTACCTTGGTCTCCACTTTGATAACGGTGGTCTGGAATACTGCCTCCTTGCCCTTCAGGTCATCGGCATGATAATTGTCGGGGAATTTGACCTCCACAGCCTTGGATTCTCCAGCTTTGAGTCCCACCAGTTGGCTCTCGAAGCCCGGGATAAACGTATCGGAACCCAATTCCAACTGGTAACCTTCGCTGGCCCCGCCCGGGAAGGGTACTCCATCAGTGGTGCCGACGAAATCTATCACTACCGTATCACCAATCTCCGCTGGAGCTTCGATCTTTTCTACCAACTGGGCATAACGGGAACGCAAATCATCCAGGCGGGCGTGGACATCATCTTCACTGGTTGAGAATTTGGGTATCTTTATCTCCAATCCTTCCAGCTGGCCCAGTACTACCTCCGGTTTAACGGCCACTCTGACTTTGAATGGGAACGCCGATCCCGGCTCTAGTTTCTCGATATCGATGTCGAATTCGGGCTGGGCGATGGGATCAACCTCTAGTTCCTGCAAAGCCCTTTCATAAGCCTCCGGAACCACGAATTCCAGGGTATCTTCGAAGAGTATTTCCTTGCCAAAATGAGCCTCTAGAAATCCGCGCGGCACCTTACCCTTGCGGAAACCGGGGATAGCAACTTGTTTGACCACTTTGCGGTAGGCCTTTTCCATTCCTTCCTCCAGAGTAGCCGCATCCACCTCGATTTCCAGATAAGCCTCGCTGTTTTCTATTTTCTCTAACCTGGCACTCATTTATGCTCCTCCTAACTTTAATATCGCTCCTGAAACCTGCCTAATACTTACCATCACTATGTTTAGCACAACCAAGCCAAAAAGACAACACCTCGGCATTAGCCGAGGCATAGATTACTATGGAGCGGAAGACGAGATTCGAACTCGCGACCCTCGCCTTGGC
Organism: Syntrophomonadaceae bacterium; assembly: GCA_012522705.1. GTDB lineage: Bacteria > Bacillota > Syntrophomonadia > Syntrophomonadales > Syntrophomonadaceae > PHAA01. Next base: position 15,278 of record JAAYJY010000111.1, read on the forward strand.
AAGGCGATGCTCTACCACTGAGCCACTTCCGCATTTCATCCTATCCTACCTTTAAAATCATAAAGAAAGTGCCCGGTCAAGTCAAGCCGCCGGCAAGTTTATTTTGATTAATCAAGGTAAATCAATCCTTGTTCTCCTTTTCGCTCGGGTCTATGCCCCCCAGGTTGCTCAAATCGGGGCCAAAAGGCTCATTTTCATTGCTCTCTGCATATTCCTCAGCCTTCTTCATTTGGCTGACATAGCCCAGGATGCCGCCGGGATTAAGGGATTCTACCATGTTGCTGGGCACGATGACCAGAGCGGGCTTCTGTTTGATCCCCTCATAAAGGATGTTCATGGCCCGCAGGCTGAAGGCCTCTGGGTTCTTGCGATAACTTTTGGCTGCCTCGGTGAACTTGTCGGCGATCTCAACCTCGGCGGTAGCCAGAATGACTCGAGCCCGTCGTTCACGGTCGGCTTGGGCTTCGCGGGACATGGCGTCCTGGAGCTCGATGGGGATCATCACATCCCGGATCTCCACCGAATGCACTGAAACACCCCATGATTCGGTGCGGGCATCGATCATGATCTTCAACTCTTCATCCAGATGCTCACGGCCGGTAAGCATCTCCGACAATTCGGTTTTACCAATGACATCCCGCAAGGTGGTCTGGGCCGCCCAAAAGACTGCCTTCTGGTATTCCTCCACCTCCAGCGCGGCTTTGATGGGATCATTCACCACCCAGAACATGACCGCATCCACATTGACGGGGACATTGTCGCGGGTCAGGGTCTTCTCCGCTGCGAAAAAAGTGGTGCGGATGCGCAGGTCGATCCAGATGGGCACCTCATCTACTACCGGTATAATCCAGAATATTCCCGGCCCCGCCAGGCGCATGAACTTGCCCAGGCGCAGGACCACCACCCGCTCCCACTGCCGGGCGATGCGCATGGCCAATCCGATGATCACCGCCAGCAAGCCGAAAATGACGGTGGCAACGATAGAATCGACGATAAAATACATGTAGGCGGCCAGCCCGGCCAGCACCAGGAATATAAGGATAGCCGGGCCATTGCTTCTGGAACCCTGAGAACCGATCCAATCATCCACAGTCAGCCTTCTCTCTTCTGCCATCTTATTCCCTCCAATTCCTTGTTTTAACAACCAGCTCCCGTCAAAATTTCCGAGAACAATTGCTACCTATAGTATAAACATATTTAGCCGCTTCATGGCTGTTTTCACCCCAAGGAAATGGCAAGATCACGTCCGCCAAGCGTCACCAAACCCGGGCGGTTATTAATATATTAAGTATGAAGAAAGAGCTGAGAGAGGTAGATGATATATGTTGATGGCGAGCCGTTTTCTCCGCCGGCATTCCCCTATGATGAGCGGTCCCGATGTGTTGGAACTGCAGACCCTGTTGGCCGTCCAAGGGCTGGATCCCGGTCCACTGGATGGCATTTTTGGACCCTTGACCGAATTGGCCCTGCGCCGTTTTCAGAAATGCCAGAACCTGCAAGATGACGGCTTGGCTGGGACTGACACCTGGCGGGCCTTGACCAGAGGCTACGACTATGGAGCCGTTGAGGTACCTGATGAGGAACCTGTGCCCGATGAGGAACCCGTCGAGGGACCCGTTGAAAACACCGCGGCTTTACCCAAGATTCATGTCCATGTCGACACCCGCATACTGACCATGATTCGTGGCGGAACCATCACCGCCTATCCGGTGGCGGTAGGCAAAACCTCCACCCCTTCACCGGTAGGCGAGTGGAAAGTAGTGTTTAAATCCATGAACCCGGGAGGTCCTTTTGGGACTCGCTGGATGCGGCTTAGCGTGCCCTGGGGCGGCTATGGCATCCACGGCACCAACAATCCCAATTCCATCGGCAAAGCGGTAAGTCATGGCTGCATCCGCTTATATAATGTAGACGTGGAAAAACTCTATAACCTCACCCCGATTGGAACCCCGGTCAGTATAACCGGCACGGTGCGCAAGATCCGCACCCTGAAATATGGCATGCGGGGTGAAGACGTCCTTCAGGTCGAGCAAATGCTTTTCGACCTGGGCTATATGTCCCTCAGTCCCAATAGTTTCTATGGCCGGGCCACTCAGCGGGCGGTGCAAGCATTCCAACGAGATCACAAACTGGCACGTACCGGCCGCGTGGGCCGCAGCACTTTGAAAGCACTGCAGGTAGCCTACGACCGGACTATGGACGACATTAACCCATGATAAGGGGATAATTGACAGGGATTCCGCTAAGGTGTTATCATTTAGAAGTTCGGGGTGTAGCGCAGCTTGGTAGCGCGTCTGGTTTGGGACCAGAAAGTCGCAGGTTCGAATCCTGTCACCCCGACCATTATCAGAACGGTCGTATTTGATCGTTCCGGGTCTTTTTTACTCATAATGACAGGACTTTCTTTCGCAAATGCTATAAGAACATTTCTTTTTAATTAAGCTCTTATGGCATTTGTCTGTGTGTATGGAAACATAAACCTTGAATCGCCTCTTTGCGCATAAAACGCCGGAATCTCTACCGGCGTTTTCTTTGGTGATCGTTTTACTTAATGGCTTCTTCCGATGAATTGGCGAACAAGATACGCAGATAATCGCGTCTGCCGTATAATATGCGGTCTATGCTGACCTCTTCGCCCTTGACGCGGTAAAAGGCAAGGTAATTTCCGCATACAAGAAAACGGTAATCGCTTTCGATCTCTATGACTGAGCACAGAGGCGGCCCTATTTCTGAAAACTTTCGCAAATTTTCTATGTTATCCAATATGCCTTCCACCGTGTTTTGGGCAGCAGTGGGATTTTGTAAGTCTTCAAAAATGTATGCCCATATTTCGTCAAGGTCACTTAGAGCCTCAGGAGAATAATGAAGCTTATTCATTAGTTTTCTCTTGGAAATATGCTCTCACAGCTTCATGTGAAACCCATCCCTTTTCCTCGCCTGATTTCCGGCCCTTGGCAAGTTCGCCCATCAGCTTGATTGTCGCCTGTGTTTTCTCGTACTCCGTAATATCAATAAGCGCATAACGTCCTCTACCGTTCTTGGTCAAAAAAACCGGCGCGCCCACAGCAACATCCCTCAAAACCTCGTTATAATTTCGCAAATCCGAAACCGGCTTGATGTTTGGCATAAGATCACCTCTTTCCTTGTTGATGCTATTATATGCTGATCATTCGTAAAATACAACAGCAAAAACAACAGCATTTAACGGGCGTTGAAAATTTTTCAGAGAGTGCATTCCGCTGATGGAACGCCCCTTAAAATGCTACTGGTCTTTTTAGGTTTTTGGATGTAAATACTGCTTGTGATTGCCCTCAAACCATTGATTTTACTGGGTTCTCTAAAAAATGCTGTAGTACCACTCGCACCAGTTACAAGACCGAAAAACAGGACTCTCGCTGCAAGTGAGGGCCCTGTTTTTTTTGTGTATTTGGATTATGGTTGCAACCGGGCAATAGCTTGGAGCCAGGCCTCAAGTTTTTCTCCCCCCTGTGATCAGCGGGACACTACGTTACAGGCAGGGGACGGAAGCAACATCTCGATAAATAACTTGGCACGGATTAATCCAGCGGTGCTTGTTCAGTTTCATCATCCGGTACTAATTCAGGTTCCTGCTCGGGTACCAGTTCCGGTACTGGTTCTGGTTCCGGTACCGGCGCTGGATTCAACAGTTCCATTTGTTCGGCCAGGAAATCCTCATAATCACGGGCATCTTTTACCTCCGGCACCGTGAACTCCAGACCGTAATCCGACATGATATAGGTTCCCTTCATGGCCATAACCATATTAATGGTCCCCGCTGGAGTCTGTTCGGTAGCCGGAATATCCATATTAAACTTTATATTCCCGGCTAAATCCATGTAATCATTGTAGAAGGTTGCTTTGTCAATCCAAACGGAGTAGACAAAATCAAGCTCCATCCCTTCCAGTAACTTCTGCATATCTACATCTTGGTCCATGGATGGAATCTGCTGCATAATACTCTTGAAATAATCACTCTTAAACAAGTCTCCGCCCATGACTGAATTTAGAACCCAATAATCTTTACCATCCCTTTGCTGATCGTTGGCAAAGGTCAGGGCCATGCCCATCTCCTTGATCTGTTCCATAGCCGCAGTCAGGTCTTGAGTCATGGACTGTTTCATCAGGTCTTCGAGATTCAAACCTTCCATGTTCATCTTGAGCCAACCGGTCTCAGGCATGGTCATAAACATCCCATCCCCATTGAACAGCATCTCCATTTTCACAGTCTGCGGCTCAGGGGTAGGGCTTTCGGGCATGTTCACAACCGCTGTCTGCTTTAGATACATAACCATGGGTTCCATCTGAAGCCAGGCTTCTACGTCCGAATCCATATTCATTTTCATGGCTTGGTCTTCTTCTCCGGCTGCCTTGGCGGTCATATCCATGTCGATCTGCATATCAGCAATCATTTTATAGCGCCCCGCCTCCGTCATTAGAGCAGAGGATTTGGCCATGACTTCCTCAGCCGTCATCCCATCGCGGGTTTCATTATAAGCGATAGAGATGGTCCTGGTGTCACCGTCCCATACAACTGCAGCCCCCACGGCCTCCAATACAAAACGCAGCGGTATGTAGGTTTTGCCGTCCATAACCCCAGGTGCCAGAGGCATCGTCTGGTTTTCTCCGTTCACGACAGCGGCGGTGCTGCCAATAGTCATCTGGATTATATTGTCGTTCTCGGTAATGGTGATGGAATCGCCTTCCACCGCTGCGTCACAACCCAAGAAGTTGACAATGACATCCAGGGCGACCGTGGTCACTCCGCTCTCAATGTAAGGCGCTTGCGCAGGTTGATATGGTTTCCCGTTTAACTCCAGATTGGCAGCCAAAGTTGGGGTCGCCATTAACAGCACCATAATGAGAGTAAGTAGAATAGTAACCTTTCTTTTCACATTTTCGCTCCTTCCATATAGTAGTTGTAATGTCCCTTTCTACATTATACATGAACCGCACCGCGTTTCTTGCCGCTTCTTGTTGGTATAAACTGGACAACCCATAAAACCGTCATAGACCACTGAAAAGAATAATTTTGCCGAAATGAGGTAGGCATGCCCTAGAGCAAATCCTGGCATCCAGTGGTTTCGAGCCATCGCCCGGAACGTCTTTTATGGCTTACCCGTAGCGGTACTCCACCCCGAAGGTGCCGCGGGGGAATTCCCATTTGGCCAGGATGGTCTGGCCGCACAAGATACGGCAGGTGCCGCATTCCAGGCAGCCGGCATAGTCGAAGAACACTTCCCCGTTTTTATTCAGCTTGTAGATGCCGGCCGGGCAGGCCACCATCAGTTGGCGGTATTCGTTCATGTCCACATCCTCTTTGAGCACGATGTGGGCATTCTCTTCGTCCACATAAAATTTGTTGATGGACAGTTTGGCGTCTACATTTACCTTTTCCATTTCAGCGCTGCTCATATCGATTTCATCCCCTTCCACCCGTCTTTGATAAGGTTCCAGATACCGATCTTTTTGACATGGGGCATCATCTTCTTCATTAAAGGCCGGGCCGGCTGCCCGTCCATTACGAACATGTCGGTCAGCATGTCTACCGCCATATTGGGATAGGCTCCGAATATACGAGGGGTGCCTTCGAGGAAATGGGGGAACTGACGGTACAGTTTCATGTCCGGCAGGACGAAACTCTTTTCCATATACTTCAGGTAGTTCTGCAGGCCGGCCGCACTGAAATCGTCAGTCTGTTGGGCATCGATCACCGCTTTGGCGGCGCATTCGGCTGAAGCCACCGCGAAGTCCATGCCTCTTATGGCATAGCCCAGGTTGATGCACAAACCGGCTCCGTCGCCCACTACCAGCACTCCATTCCCGACGATTTTAGGCATCATGTCGAAACCGCCTTCCGGGACCAGGTGGCCGGAATATTCTATCAATTGGGCTCCTTTGAGAAGGGGAGCGATGGCGGGATGGTTGTGGAAATCTTCCATCAGCTGGGGCACGGTCTTCTCGCCCAGGTCGCTCAAGGTGGCCACTACTCCCAGGGATATGCTTTCCTTGTTGGTATATAGGAAGCCTCCCCCGATTCTGCTATCGGAGGGACTGCCGGCAAACATGCAGGCGGCGCCTTCATTTTCGCTGCAGCCAAACCGGTCTTCTATAACACTGGCCGGCAGTTCCCACAGTTCTTTGACTCCCACCGCCATCTGATGGGGCTTGAACTCCTCCCGCATCCCTATCTTCTGGGCCAGCAGGCTGTTGATGCCGTCGGCCAGGATGACTACTTTAGAGGTGATCTCGTCTTCGCCAGCTACTACCCCGCCCACCTGGCCATCGTTGAAGATGAGGTTTTCCACGCAGATCCCGGAGACGATGTTGGCCCCGGCGGACTCGGCTTTTTCCCCCAGCCACTGGTCGAAGGGGGCTCTAAGAACCGAATATGAATCCTGCCCCCGCACGCCCAGGCGGCCGGAATAGAAATCCAGCCCGGCGGCGCTGTCCTCGGTCATCATGTAGACCCGCTCCCGGGTTATCTTTCTCTCGATGGGCGCTTCTTCCGCAAAACCGGGCATGATCTTCTCCAGGCTGTGGGAGTAGAGACGCCCCCCGGTCATGTTCTTGCTGCCGGGGTAATTGCCTCTTTCGATCAGCAGCACTTCCAGGCCTTCCTTGGCCAGAAGGTAGGCCGCCACCGTGCCGGCGATGCCGCCGCCCACTATTATGGCGTCAAATGCTTCGTCTGCCACACTACCAACTCCTTCTTAAAAAGTGAGGGAACATAGAGGAAACAGCCGATTAAGATATCAAAGCTCAAATTACTTGGCCACCTGACTATTATTCTATTCCATCTGCTTCTGCCAATAAACCTTTTTTGCTGGCCTGGTCAAATATCCAAGCCATTTCGGACCCGGGCCGCTGGTCTGGACTGGTCGGAGAATATTTTATCGTCGGGTCTATTGTGTTGGAAGTATATCAGCCAGGAGTAATCTGGAAGGGATACATGCGAATGCATACATACCGATAAATCACTGGCTGACGCCGCCAATATTCTAAGTACTCCTCAAACAAAAAAAAAGGGGGAGCTCCCCTCTGCTGCGATTTGATCCTTACCGGGTCAATCCCGGGTCGAGGCGCGGATACCGTTTTCTTTGAGTTTTTGCACGGCCGCTCCAGCCTGGGTCAGGGGCACTCCCAGCCGCACCGACCCTTCGTTTTCCTCCCGGACCCCCATGATCTGAATATCGTTGATGTTGATGCCAGCCTCTCCCATTATAGCCCCCAAGGTGCCGATGATGCCCGGCTTATCCTGGACTATGGCGGTTATGTCAGCATTGTTGACCAGATTCAGGCGCCCGGTGCGCAAAGTCTTGCGCAGTTGCTGGGCTTCGGCCAGATACCTGCGCAGAGTCTCCCCCTGATTCTGCTCCAGGGCCTGCTCATAAAGCTGCAGGTGCCTGATCAAGGATCTGATCTGCGCGGCTACCGCACCCCGGTTCAGGATCAGGATATCTTCCCAAAGTTCTGGGTTGGAGGCCGCGATACGGGTAGTGTCCCGCAGTCCCCCTGCTGCCAGCGGCAATGCGCCTGGATGGGGCTGCAGATTATTCATCAAACTGGCGGCCACGATATGGGGCAGATGGCTGACCAGGCTGACCATCTGATCTTGCTCCCGTGGTGTGCTCAACATCACCTGAGCACCGGTCCTGTTTAACAGTTCCCTCAGTTTCTTCACCTGGCTGCTGTCCACCCCCTCCGCCGGAGTAAGAACATAGACAGCGTTCTGGAGCAGGTACTGATCGGCTCCGGTGATGCCGCTGCGGTCCGAACCCGCCAGGGGATGCCCCCCGATGGCAGTCACATGGGAGGGCAGTATCTCTCCAAATTGTTCCATGACCCATTGCTTGACACTGCCCACATCAGTGACGATCGCACCGGGCTGCAGCAAATCCCTTATATCCCTTAGGACCCCCGGGACTATGCGCAGCGGAGTGGCGATAAAAACCACATCGCAGCCGCTGACGTCTCCCGGAGCAAGTGCCCCGTTGATGGCCTCCATCTCCAGAGCCCGCTCCACCGTAAGCGGGTCGGTGTCGCTGCCCCAGATCTCAAGCTCCGGGCAGGATGACCGCAGGGCCATGCCAATCGAGGCGCCGATAACACCCAAACCGATGATGGCAATTCTCTTCATTATATTAATTGGCTCCGCTAATGCCGTGGATAGCCTGCAATACCGCTTGCACTTGGCGGACCAAAACCCCAAATTCATCGGGTATCAACGATTGCGGACCGTCCGACCAGGCCTCGGCCGGGTTGGTGTGAACCTCCACGATGATCCCGTCACAGCCGCAGGCCACTGCCGCCAGTGACATGGGGTTGACCAAATCCCGCTTCCCGGTCCCATGGCTGGGATCGACGATCACCGGCAGGTGGGAAAGACTTTTGACCAGGGGTATGGCGCTCAAATCCAGCGTATTGCGAGTGTAGGTTTCGAAGGTGCGGATTCCTCTCTCGCACAATATCAACTGGCTGTTGCCGCTGTCCAGGATGTATTCGGCCGCCATCAGCCACTCTTCAATGGTGGCGGAAAGACCCCGTTTCAGCAGGACCGGTTTATTATACTTGCCTACCTCTTTTAGGAGATAGAAGTTTTGCATATTGCGGGCCCCGATCTGTATCATATCCACATACTCGGCCACCATGGGGACCGACTTCTGATCCATAACCTCGGTAACAATGGGCAGCCCGGTAATATCGCGGGCTTCGGCCATGATCTTCAGGCCTTCTTCGCCCAGGCCCTGGAACGAATAGGGGGAGGTGCGAGGTTTAAACGCGCCCCCGCGTAAGGCCAAAGCGCCCCTTTCCGCCACCGCCACGGCGGTTTCGATGAATTGCTCCCGTCCCTCGATGGCGCATGGTCCGGCTATCAAAGGAACACTGCCATCCCCGAAGGTGGCCCGTCCGACCTGAACCAGGGTGTTGTCGGTCTTGAATTCCCGCGAAGCCATCTTGAACGGCTTCATTATGGCCACTACGTTCTCCACCCCGGGCATGGCCTGCAGGGCCGTGTGATCGACCCGGGTGCGGTCACCTACCGCGCCCAGGATGGTCCGGTTGATCCCTTCCGACAGGTGAACGTTGAAACCTCTCGCGACCAGGCGTTCCTGCACCGCTTCGACCTGGGCCGGGGTGGCCCCCTTCTTCATTACAATTACCACGCTGATTAAACCTCCTCATTTTCATGGCATCAGGGGTCAAAATGAAAACACCACGGCCTGGCCATGGTGCGAGAGCAGCTTCTAAAGCCTCTCCATCCTACCGCCCTACCCAGATTGTTTTTAGAATCCTACCTTCCGCCAACTACATGCTGTCAAGTTACCTGCTACCGTACTACAAACCTACTATAGCACACCCGGTCAGGGCGGTTCAACGAAAAATAACAGGCATAAAGCTGTCCGCACCCTCATAGAATATAGAATGCCCAAATATGCCGTCATCGTCTGCCAACCTGGATACCCTGTAATTGTTAAACCCGGACCAGGCTGGTTTCTAACCGTTGGTTGCTCCCCCATTGACCAGCGTAATTATGCCTTGAAATGCATTTTTAAAAGAAGTATAATGGTTTTTGCCGGCGGGTGTAGCTCAATGGCAGAGCCCCAGCCTTCCAAGCTGGTTGCGCGGGTACGATTCCCGCTACCCGCTCCATTTTTTTGACCCTGTAGCTCAGGTGGATAGAGCAACGGACTTCAAATCCGTAGGCCGGGGGTTCGAATCCCTCCGGGGACGCCACTTAAAAGATGGGAACCCGCCTTTGATGGGCGGGTTTCGCTGATTTCTGGCATTTGCATTCTTTGGCGCGCATCATCCTGGATACTGTCGAAATTGGCTTGGGGCCAACATAACACCTTCATAAGAAATTTGAGCAGACCGCCAACCATACCCCCTGTTAGGCAATCTGAGCAGGGCGGCCGCCGCGGTAATCATTGACCGCCCCTAAACTTGTACCAGTACCTGGCGAATGACCGGCTTCAGAGCCTTGACTCCGCCGCCTTGGCTGATAGTCTCCATTGCCTTGGATGGGTCCTGCACCAGGCTTCCGGCCAGCAGTGTGACGTTGAAATCCTTAAACACTTCCGGGCATAGCGGTGTGGAAGCTCCCACCATACAAACCACGCGCGCGTTTTGACAGTAGGGCAGCACCTCATCTATGGTATGATTGATGATGCTGGTCGCGGTAACAATCACAACACTGCATTTAGTAAGATGAACAGGAATAGTCTCGGACGGGAACAGATCGCTCCCCAAGGGGGGATTCTTTTCAAAGACATAGATATCCTTGGTCTTCTCTCGAACCTTCATCAATATCGGCTTAAAATCGCCCACCATGCCGAAGGTATCCGATTCTTCAACCTCGAGCTCGTCCACCACATCACCAGTGCCCCAGTTTTCGCCGGGTTGGCTATTAATCACTGCATTCACCGCAGCCAGCCCGATGGCAGCCTTTAGACGGTTGCTATCCATTAGCCAGGGAAGCAGTTCCGCCGCGTTACTTCCGACCAGATTGCCGGCATCATTCAGGATACCGCAGCCAAAGCCCAACTCGTTGCGAAAAGTGTAAGCTAATCCGCAGGCTCCATCCTCCAGCACCACCCCTGTATAGCCCAACCCGGCGCGTACATCCAGGATC
>JAAYJY010000112.1 GCA_012522705.1 Syntrophomonadaceae bacterium
CGGCTCCCGCTGTGAGCAAATAACAGTGCTTTTTGACAGCTCACTGCGCTTCTCAAGTATCTCAAACAGAACCTTCACCTCACGCTCGTCTGTGATTGTATGAAGAAGGAAGTCGTCTAAAATTAGTAAATCCAGGTTCAGCTGCTTTTTGGTCTTGCGCTGATATTTCTGGTAATCACTGAGTTTGAGTGCCACCATCTCTTCGAGGAATGTCTCGCAATGATGATATTCAACCCTATAATTATCACACGCTCTGATGCCCAATGATTTTGCCAGATAAGATTTACCGCTGTCTGAAGAACCTAGTATACAAACATTAAGCCCATTCACTATAAAATCCATAGTAGATAGAACCTCGGTGATTCCCGACGGCAGATATTCACGGTATTTGGAATCAATGCATTTGGACAATTCCTGCGGGCAACCAATAAGGCGGGAACTTCTCAGTCTGTTATTGATCCGTTTACTGATCTTATCCGTATATTCCGGCTCTATCAGTTCTGAGATAAGGGTCAGGCGGTCCATATTCAGGAATTTTTCCGAACGATACAGTGTATCCAGTGTTACTGCCATGTTCGGTAATCCCATATCATTGAGTTCATCGACCAACATATTCATAAGATTATTCCCTGTAAGCATTATTTTTCATCCTCCTTTCCGTGTCTCCGTGTCAATGCCTGACTGCGGGAAAGAAGGTTATTGATGTCCATGGCTGCAGAGCTCATGATGAAACCGCCCTGATTGCGTTCCTCGTTGATTTTTGTATTGTAGCCTGAAGTGCCCATATCTTCAGCCACTACCGGGATAGAGTTCTTGATAAATGTGTAGGTCGCTTTATTAAGAGACAAGGCCTGTTTACAACATTCTTCCAAAGCCGGCCGGCTGTATTTCTTGGTAAAGTTAAGGACGCCCAGGCACATGCGATATGTCTGAACCTCAAGTTTACGACTCTCGAGAATCTTCTTGATGACATCGACCGTATTGGGACCAACCGTCATGGCTTTCTTGATAAAATAGGTGGAGTTCCATTCCGAGAAATTTTTATAATTGGCAGGAAGATGATCCGGATTGCTCGACCACTGGCCTTTACGGACTGCTCTCGGCCATTCGCAGATAAATCCACCTTCCAAGGAGAATATCTTCACGGTTGAAGTCGTTGCCCGGATTGATACCCTTTTATGTAAAAATGACTTATCCACGCTATAATAAGCATTGTCATAGCGTACATGGAAGTCGCTGGACACCTTGGCCGTTCTTCTCTCCATGTACTGGTACTGCGTGGAGGAAAGCGGCATCAATTCCTGTCGTTCTTCTTCCCAATAATAGTATCTGTCATGTTCCTTTTTCTTAAATGGCGCTCTATTGAGCTTATCCAGCTTTTGCAAGAGATCTCGGTTAAACTGCTCAAGGCTGAAATACCGGTGTTCCTCCAGCTCATGAAAGAGGCCCTTTTCAAGGATACCTACCGCATTTTCAACGCTGCTCTTGAATTTTGGTTTTCTTACCTTGGCCGGCAGGATGGCCGTATGGTTGTGTTCAGCCCATTCAGCATAATCCTTGTTCAGCTCAGGTTCAATCCAGTCCTTGTTGGCCAACACCGCCTGCTTGCAGTTGTCACATACGACCAGAGCGGGCACGCCGCCGAAGTAGCGGAGGGCATTGTTGTTGACTTCAATCCACTGTGGCTCTTTGGTGGATACCATTCCTTCAGCATAAATAAACTGTGAATACGGGAGCACCGCAACAAAAACAACAATTGCAGCAAACTCACCGGTAAGCCTGTCGGTCATTGCAAATGTCCGGCCGGCAAAATCGACCTCCATCTTTTGACCGATGACAGCCGTGAAATGGAAGGTCTCATAGTTTTCTTCGCACCACTTGGCATAAAGATCGCAGAACTGTCGGTACTGGTAGAACTTCCTTTCCTCATCGAGGCACCGCTTTTTATATCGGTTCCAGAGGAATACCAGGGTCATGTTCTTCCGGGTGTCCATCATCCGGGCCACTTCCTGAAAATCAGGGAATTCATAGCTGAGATCCCTGCCCCCGGATCCTGGAAGACTGCCATAGACATGTTCAGCAATCCCGTAGTTGGTGATACCTTCAGGTAATGGGAAACTCAA
>JAAYJY010000113.1 GCA_012522705.1 Syntrophomonadaceae bacterium
AGATAAAGGGATAGCTACTTAAACCATAATTTGCGCGGCTAAATGATGGAATGTGGAGGGGAGGCCGGTGCAAAGTCCGAAATACAAGCGGGTCGTATTAAAGCTTAGCGGAGAAGCCCTGTCAGGCGAAAAGGGTTACGGTATCGAACATTCGGTGATATCATCAATCGCCCGGCAGGTGGTCGAAGTAGCGCAGACCGAAGTCGAGGTAGCCATCGTGGTTGGGGGAGGAAACATCTGGCGGGGCGTGTCAGGGAGCGCCAAGGGCATGGATCGCGCTACGGCCGATTATATGGGCATGCTGGCCACGGATATAAATTCTCTGGCCTTGCAGGACGCTCTGGAAAATGAAGGCATGGTGACCAGGGTCATGTCGGCCATTGATATGAAGGAGGTAGCCGACCCCTATATCCGCCGCCGCGCCATCCGGCACCTGGAAAAGGGACGAGTGGTGATTTTCGCCGCCGGTACCGGTAATCCTTACTTTTCCACCGATACCACCGCGGCGCTGCGCTCGGCGGAGATTGAAGCTGAGGTTATCCTAATGGCCAAGAAGGTGGATGGGGTATATGATGCCGATCCGCTCCAGAACCCTGATGCGCTCAAGTACGACACTCTGGATTATATCGATGTTATCAACATGGGATTGCGGGTCATGGATTCAACCGCCGCATCTCTGTGTATGGACAATAACATTCCCATTATAGTCTTTGATTTGACCAGAGAAGGGAATATTTTAAGGGCGGTTATGGGTGAGGATATCGGTACTTATGTTGGGAGGTAAGAGTAATGGTAGATGATATTATAACAGATGCCGAAAGCAGGATGAACAAAACCATTGAGCATTTGCTGGCTGATTTTGCGGGCATGAGAGCAGGAAGAGCCAATCCGGCCATGTTAGACAAGATTATGGCCAATTACTACGGAGCCCCTACCCCCATAAACCAGATGGCCAATATCAATGTCCCGGAAGCAAGGCTCTTGATAATTAATCCCTGGGATAAGAGCAGTATCGGCGACATAGAGAAAGCCATCTTGAAGTCCGACCTTGGCATCAATCCCAATAACGACGGTAATGTTATCCGGCTCAGCATACCGCAGTTGACCGAGGAGCGCCGCAAGGACCTGGTCAAAGTGATCAAGAAGAGAGCTGAGGAAGGCAAAGTGGCGGTCCGTAATATAAGAAGGGAGGCCAATGATCTGATCAAATCCATTGAAAAGGACAAACTGATCTCTGAGGATGCCGGTAAAAAGGGATTGGATGATATCCAGAAGGTCACTGATGGTTTTATTAAAGAGATCGATCAAATCACCCAGGAAAAAGAAAAAGAGATCCTTGAGGTGTAGCCAGGTGCGAATGTGGTAGTATAGGATAATACCCCCTCATGGGGGTTTTATTAATTGTGGGAAGAGGGGAATTGGTGGCGAATAAGAAGAAAACACCAGACACTACCCAGCTCGAAGGTCCCATACCCCGCCATATAGCTATAATAATGGATGGCAACGGCAGATGGGCCCAACAGCGTCTGTTGCCCCGTACCCTCGGACACCGGGCGGGAATGAGTGCCCTGAAGAAGGTGGTTCAATCCTGCGATGCGCTGAAAGTACCTTTTCTCAGCGTCTTTGCGCTCTCTACCGAGAATTGGACGAGGCCGGAAAACGAGATTGATTACCTGATGGACCTGCTGGTGGAGTTTCTGCACCGGGAATTGGATGAATTGCATCGCAATAATGTCCAGATCCATGTCCTGGGGGACTATGAAGCCACCCCGCCCAAGTGCCAGGCCGAGATCCGCCGGGCCTTATCGATGACCCGGCACAATACCGGTCTGGTATTCAATATCGCTCTTAATTATGGATCCCGGCGGGAGATAGTGGAGACAGTCAAATCCATCTCGGAACGGGTATTGAGCGGAGAGGTCGGGCCCAATGATATAGATGAACAGTTGTTTGCCCAATCCCTTTATACCGGCGGGATGCCTGACCCTGATCTGTTGATCCGGACCGCGGGCGAGAAGCGTATCAGCAATTTTCTGTTCTGGCAGATCGCCTATGCCGACAAAGTGGTCAGCGACGTTCTGTGGCCGGAGTTTACCCCCGATGAACTGCACCCGGCCATTAAGCAATTCCAGGGACGGGACAGACGGTTTGGGGGCTTGAAAAAATGACAGGTGTGACCGCATATGCTTAAAACGCGTCTGCTTACAGCCG
>JAAYJY010000114.1 GCA_012522705.1 Syntrophomonadaceae bacterium
CTCCATTGCTTTCTGCTTCGGTCTTTGCTTGGCTTCGGGCGCCACTTCACCACGATTTATCCACACTTTGATGCCAATCTTACCATAGGTGGTGTTGGCCTCAGCAAAGCCGTAATCAATATCGGCTCTTAGAGTGTGCAACGGCACCTTGCCCTCAGCATACCACTCGGTTCTGGCTATTTCGGCACCACCCAAACGGCCGGAAATAGCTATCTTGATGCCCAGCCCTCCTATCCGCATGGTCCTCTGTACAGTTTGCTTCATGGCCCGACGGAAGGAAATGCGTTTTTCCAGCTGTTGGGCAACATTCTCGGCCACGATCTGGGCATCAAACTCGGGGCGTTTTATCTCCTGTATGTTTACATTGACATTCTTGCCAGTCAACTTACTTAACTGCACTTTGAGGCTCTCAACTTCAGTTCCGCCTCGTCCGATCACGATACCAGGTTTGGCAGTATGGATGGTCACTCTCACCCGATTGCCGGTGCGGTGAATCTCAACCTTGGAGATGCCCGCCGTATAAAACCGTTCTTTGACCATTTTCCTGACCTTATAGTCTTCATGAAGCAGATTAGAATAATCTTTATCAGCGTACCAGTTGGAATCCCAAGTCTTGATAACACCAATTCTGAATCCTTTCGGATGAACCTTTTGACCCACTATCTAACCTCCCTTTCCTTGAGAACTACCGTTATATGGCTGGTTCTATGCCGTTTCACATCAGCTCTTCCATAAGCCCGGGGTCGCATGCGCTTGAGAGTAGGCCCCTCGTCAATCATGATTTCCGATATATAAAGCGCGTCCGAATCCATATCAAAATTGTGTTCAGCATTGGCTACTGCGGAATTAACTACTTTGTTAATCAACGGAGCCGATTTCTTATTCGTATATCTTAAGATTCCCAATGCTTCTTTAATGTCCTTGCCTCTGACCAGATCAGCGACTTGGCGCGCTTTTAAGGGAGATACGCGTATATAGCGAGCTATTGCTCTGGATTCCATTGGTATATCTCCTCCTTCCTATCTGCTTCTGCTGGACTTTTCGGATTTGCCGGCATGGCTCCGGAATGTCCGGGTAGGAGCGAATTCGCCTAACTTCAGGCCCACCATATCTTCCGTGATATAGACGGGGATATGCCTGCGCCCATCATGAACGGCTATCGTGTGTCCCAGCATCTGCGGCATGATGGTTGAACGGCGGGACCAGGTCTTAATAACCCTGTTCTGGCCACTTTCATTCATTACCTCAATCTTCCCCAGAAGCTTCTCCTCACAATAAGGCCCTTTTTTTAATGACCTGCCCATTGAAAGGCCTCCTTAGCTTAGTGCACAATTTATTGTTACTTCGTTCTCTTTCTAACGATCATGTTGTCGGAACGTTTTTTCTTACGGGTCCGGCCACCGATAGCAATCTTACCCCAGGGCGATACGGGGTACTGTCTGCCTACCGGGGCCCGGCCTTCGCCACCGCCGTGGGGATGGTCGGTCGGATTCATTACGGACCCTCTAACTGTCGGTCTTATCCCCATCCAACGGGATCTGCCTGCCTTGCCTATCTTTTGATTCTCATAGTCCAGGTTGCCTACCTGCCCCAAGGTGGCCCGGCAACTGATGTGTATCAACCTAACCTCGCCGGATGGTAACCTTACATGGGCATAGGCTCCTTCCTTGGCCATAAGCTGAGCTACTGTTCCGGCGGAGCGTACCAGTTGCCCGCCTTTGCCCGGTCGCATTTCTATGTTATGGATCAATGATCCTACCGGGATATCCTTGAGTGCCAGAGTATTGCCAGTTTTGATGTCGGCTTTGGGTCCCGAGACCACCTTGTCGCCCACCTTCAGATTGTGCGGGGCTAGGATGTAAGCCTTGGCGCCATCTGCATAATGGAGCAGGGCTATGTTGGCGGAACGATTAGGGTCGTACTCTATCGCTGCTACCGTAGCCGGCACACCATCTTTGATCCGCTTGAAGTCTATAACCCGGTATAGGCGTTTGTGTCCTCCCCCCCTATGCCTCACAGTTAACCGTCCTTGGACGTTTCTGCCACCCTTGCTCTTAAGCGCAACGGTGAGGCTTTTTTCAGGCTCAGTTTTGGTTATTTCCTCGAAGCTCATAATGGTCATATGTCTTCTGCTGGGGGTTGTAGGCCTAAATTTCTTTATGCCCATTTGCTTGCTCACTCCTTACAACACACCGAATGACGGTTTATTACATACCTTCGAACAATTTGATTTTATGGCCTGGTTTCAGACTAATGATAGCCTTCTTGCGGTCAGAGGTACGTCCCTCAAACCTTCCCATTCTTTTAGGCTTGCCCTTGATTATCATGGTACTGACTTTATCAACCTTAACCTTGAAAATGCTTTCAATAGCGTTCTTGATCTCAGTCCTATTGGATCTTTTATCCACTATGAAGGTATATTTGTTATCAGCCAGCAGATTCATGGACTTTTCCGTAACTACCGGCTTGATAATAATATCTCGATAATCTCTCATTTTAGGCAAATACCTCCTCAACTTTGGCAACTGCATCTCTAGTCATTAGCAGAGTATCATATTTGAGGATGTCAAAAACATTTATATAATCAGCTCGAAGTGATTTAACACCGGGAATATTGCGAGCTGATTTGTAGACATTCACATCTCCGTCAGCAGTTACTACCAAAGTCTTTTCCGCTGCGTTCAATAAGTCGAGGGTTTCCAGCATCAGTTTGGTTTTCGGCTCCTCAAATGCAAGAAAATCAATCACGATGATGCTGCTGTCTTGCATTTTGCTGGAGAGGGCGGATTTTAACGCCAACCGTCTGACTTTGCGGGGAAGGCTATACGAATAGTCTCTGGGCTTAGGCCCAAACACGATTCCTCCACCTCTCCAAATGGGATTGCGGGTGCTACCTACCCGAGCACGTCCGGTCCCTTTTTGCTTCCAGGGTTTCCTGCCCCCGCCTCTGACTTCAGCCCTGGTCTTGGTAGAAGCAGTCCCTTGCCGCTTATTGGCCAGCTGCATCTTTACAAATTGCTGCATCACCGCTTCATTGGGCTCTATCCCAAAAACCTTGTCGTTTAAGTCTATCTCCCCGACCTGGGTGCCGCGCATATCATATACTGCAACTTTAGGCATCTTTTTTACCTCCTTCGTTAGAACTCCGATTATGCCTTAATTGAATTCTTAATCTGCACCAGACCTTTTCTAGGCCCGGGAATCGCACCTTTGATAAGGATTAGATTCTTCTCCGGATAGACTTTAACTATCGTAAGACCCTGGATAGTAATCCGATCTCCGCCATACTGACCGGGCATCTTGCGACCCTTGAATACACGAGCCGGTCCCATGGCGCCCAGCGAACCGGGCCGACGATGGTATTTGGAGCCGTGTCCCATTGCTCCGCGGGCTATGTTATGTCTTTTAACTGCACCGGAAAAACCTTTGCCTTTGGAGGTGCCTACTACGTCCACTACCTCACCGGGTGAAAATATGTCTGAATTTATTTCGGATCCCACTTCATAATCATCCACATTATTGACCTTAAATTCCCTGATATGGCGGCAAGGCTTTAAGCGAGCCTTGGTGAATATACCCGTCTTGGGCTTATTCACGAGTTTTTCCCGAATATTCATGAAGCCTACTTGGATGGCATCATAACCATCAGTAGCTACTTTCTTCTTCTGCAGCACCACGTTGGGTTCAGCCTGCACTACGGTCACCGGAATGGCCTTGCCGATATCATCAAAAACCTGCGTCATGCCTACCTTTATTCCCATAATTGACTTCTGCGTCCTGTTTGTCACCTATTCTACCTCCTAGTTGAGAATTCTCCGGCGAGCGGTTGGAAGTGAGTGGCCCAACTTCGCCTATCTTCTAATCCGGATTTTCACCTTGAAACCGCTTTCCCCTCACTGGTCTCGCAGTACCGGTTCCTCAGCTATAACTTGATCTCTATATCCACTCCTGAAGGCAGGTCCAGGTGCATGAGGGCATCTATGGCCCGAGGATTAGGATCCAGTATATCGATTAACCGTTTATGGGTTCTCATCTCAAACTGCTCCCTTGAATCTTTATTGACATGGGGGGAGCGTAAGATGGTGTAAATATTTTTTTCCGTCGGCAAGGGAATAGGACCGGAAACTAATGCCC
>JAAYJY010000115.1 GCA_012522705.1 Syntrophomonadaceae bacterium
ATATATCGCTTCTCCGACCAGGAGTATGCCATCTCCCGATCTGAAGATTTGGATAAATTACAGACCGACCTGCTGGAGCAGACTCCCAGCGGCAGGATTGCCCGAATTCATCTTGTTGGCCGGGTTGAAGAGGATACCTTCAATTACCGACAGGAGGTATTCAGGAACCTTGATCAAGCCCTGGGCTATTTGATCATAGATGATTCGAATCTGGGGATCAGGATCACCCGGGATAAGATCAATAAGGATTTCATTGAGGGCTCTTTCCCGCAGCAATTCTTATCGGAACTGTCTGATGATGAGGATGCCTTGCAGCTAGCTTATGAGCTGGTTATGGAGGTGAAAAAATGATCCTGAAAAGATACCGCTGCAAAAGGTTTGCCGGTCTGA
This sequence comes from Syntrophomonadaceae bacterium, assembly GCA_012522705.1. GTDB lineage: Bacteria > Bacillota > Syntrophomonadia > Syntrophomonadales > Syntrophomonadaceae > PHAA01. The sequence goes on from JAAYJY010000115.1 coordinate 391, forward strand.
AGGATAAGAATGTTGAGTTTCACGATGGAATCAATGTTCTGCTCGGCGACAACGAGTCAGGTAAAAGCACCTTGATCGAAGGTATTTACGCAGTCATGTTCAAGCCCACCAAGATCGGCAGAAAATCCGTGGACGATAAACAATTTCTTTATAAGTTCATGCCCATTCCCGGTGGTGACAGCATAGACGGGGAGTTGGTCATTTCCAACCAGCGGGGCGATTATGAATTACGCAAGGAATGGGGAGCCAGTCCGGCGGCCGAACTGGTTGCTCCGGGTGTAGAGAAGATAAAAAGCGAGGATAAAATAAACGAGATCTTAAAAGAGGTCTTAATATTCGGGGAAGGCACATTCAGCAACATCCTCTTTACAAAACAGCAGCATATAAAGGAAGCCATGGAGAAAATAATTGCCAGCAAGGAGACCACCACTGAAATTGGCACCCTGCTCAGGAAAGCCATAATGGAGTTGGACGGGATCTCTATCGATGAATTGGGTCTGAAAATAGATGCTGAGATCGACCGCCTGCTGAAGAGATGGGATGTTGATAGAACCTATCCGGAAAACAACAAAGGGATCAATAATCCCTACAAGACCGGTATAGGCGAAGTGGTCGAATATTTTTATCGGAAAGAGCGTATTCGTCTGTCGATGGAAGAGGCCCAAGCCAAAGAAAAGCATTTTGATGAGATCGGCAGCCAATTGAAGGAACTGGAATCCAGCCTGTCAGCCCGGAAAACTGACAAGGAAGCCATGGAAAAGCTGGAAGGCGATGTGATAAAGCGAGCCAGGCTGGAGCCGACCATCGCCCAATACGAAAAAGAGCAAGCCGCCCTGATGAAGATCAATCAGCAGTGGCCTCAACATGAAATGAGACTGCAACAGTTGGAGGCCGAACTGGGCAAGTTAGCCGGTGAGTACGGCCAGCTGGAAAAAGAGAAGGAAAGGGCGGTTAATGCCAGGGACAAGGAAGCGTTATTGAAGAATCTGAGCAAGGTGGATGAAATCCAACAGAAGATATTTGCCACTGATGAAAAGATAAAAACCATCAGAAATGTGACCAAGGAAGATATTCAGGCCTTGGATGAGAACAACCAGGGAGTGCTGACCACCGAAGCTAAAATGAACGCCGGGGTCATGATTGGAAAGCTGACCCACTATGCGGGTGCGTCAGACCTGATCATAACCAGGGATTTGGATGAGCCGATAAGCATCAAAGCGGGCGACACCTTCCAAGCCAATGGCTACCTTAAGATCGAATTCGAAAAGCTGCTGGGCCTTGAACTCAAAAGCGGGGATATAGATTTTGCTGATCTGCGCATCCAACATGCCCAATATAAAAAGAATATGGAGTCGCTTTTGCTCGCCCTGGGGGTGAGGAACATTGAGGAGGCCAAACTCAATAAAGAGAAACTGGATGAGCTAAGCAGAGATCAAGGCGAATACCAAAAACAAATAAAAGGTTTGCTGGGGGACCAAACCTATGCGGCTCTGAAAACGAAGATAGCAGAGTATGGCGATCTTAGCCAGGTCATGAGCATCCCAGCCATAGAATCGGAAATAAAAACGATGGACGGAAAAAAGATTGACTTGCTTTCCGAACAGAAATCTTTGCAAGGCGTCGTGGCCGAATGGTCCAAGGAATACAAGGATCCTAATGAACTATTGGATAGAATAATCACCCTAAAAATGGCCCAGAAGAGCGATGCGGAGCTGTTGGCAAAGCTGGCCCCTTTGCCGGCCGGGTGTGAAAACGCTGATATGTTCAGCAGCGATTTGGCAGATTTACGGAAAGCCTATGAAAAAGACCAGGGGGCTTTGTCCAAACTGAAAGAGGAGTATTATGATTGCGAGAAAAATCTGCCGGAATCAACCTATGAAGAGCTGGCGGCCGAATACAAGATGGTGGAGGAGCGGTTCGAGCAAAAACTAGCGAAGGGTAAAAACCTGCTCAAAATCAAAAAGGCCTTCGAGTCGACCCGGGCCCGCATAGATGCCAACTCTTTCGCACCGCTGGCGCAAGCCTTTTCAAAGTATATTGTGCTGCTGACCAAAGGCAGTTTTGTGGCCGGGGACATTGACAACAGTTTCCAACTAAAGCTGGAAAAGGATAAAGAAACCGATATTCCGATAGAGTTGCTCTCCACCGGAACCTATGATGCGGTGGCGTTGGCGCTTAGACTGGCCATCTTGGAATATATACTGGGCGACACCAAGGGGTTTATGATACTGGATGACTGCCTGGTGGACCTTGATCCGGACCGGAAGGCAATAGCAGTACAATTGATCCAGAATTTCGCCTCCCAACATCAGGTGATCTTCTGCACCTGCAGCCCTGACACTGCCCGTCTGCTCGGTGGGCATGTTATACAAATGTAAAATGAAACCGGTTTGCAAGGGCAGCGGGATTTCCATCAGCCAAGGGTAAGCGTCAAACAGACCAGCACCTGCTAAAACAAGAAATAGGTGGCTTCTGCATTATGTGCAGAACAAATGATACCCATTTACGGGAATAGCCCAGCCCTGGGCACTACCCAGGCTCTTTTCCACTTCAGCCAGGGCTTGAGCTGCTTGTTGCCCGGCATCGATGGCTTCCTGCAACTCCCTGGACTCGGCCTGCAGACCGCCCAATTGTTCCGACACCTCAAACAGACGCCGGGCATCAGGTCCACCCGACCGAAGTGAATAATGCTCTTTATTTCTCTTCCTCCTTGTGTTTGGCCATGTCTTTAGTGCCTTTCAGGCTGTGCCAGAAGTTCTGCAGGGTAATACCGTCCAGTCGTTCCAAATCTTTGGCTTCCATGGCCATCCCAAATGCATAAACGCGGTGATTGACTTGGATGTAAGCCGGAAATTGACCGGCGCGCAAATGAACAATCGTTGGAGGGTCTTTTGCCATTTTCTGCATCTGCTTATGATAGGAATATGGGGGTAATTGGGCGAATACATCGGTAGGGAACCTGCGTCCAGGATACGATGTTGTCAGGCATCAAGGGCGCTGTGCGGACATAGTTATTTATAGCTGCAATATCAAAGGGAGAGGAAAACACCGGGCAAGAGGCTCTCCCAGCTTAGATCTTGGGATGCACAATTGTTTCCCCTTGGTGAGCCCAATGCAGCTAGAGAGTCAAATAAGGGAGAAGCGAATATGCGTAGTTATGTTTTAACCTGTTGTTCCACCGCGGATATGCCGGTCGATTATTTTAATAAAAGGGACATTCCGTTCCTGTGTTTTCATTATCTGCTGGATGGGGAGGAATACCCTGATGATTTGGGTCAGACCATCTCTTTTCCCGACTTCTATAACCGGATTGCGGCCGGCTCGATGCCTACTACTTCACAGGTGAATCTGGCCGAGTATTTGGATTTCTTCGCCTCCTATCTAAACGACGGGAAAGATATCCTGCACATTTCCTTTTCTTCTGGCTTGTCGGGGTCTTATAATACTGCAGTCGCTGCCCGGGAGCAGTTAATATCGATGTATCCCCAAAGGAAGATCTTGATTGTAGACTCCCTGGGAGCATCCTCAGGGTATGGGCTGCTTACCGATATGGCGGCCGATATGAGGGATGACGGTAAAACAATAGAAGAGGTATACGAATGGCTGGAGGAAAACAGGCTTAAACTGCATCATTGGTTTTTCTCGGCGGATCTTACCCACTATAAACGGGGCGGCCGCATATCAGCAGCATCAGCGGCGGTAGGGGGGATGCTCAACATTTGTCCGCTCATGAACATGAGCTATGATGGCAAGCTTATTCCCCGCAAAAAGATCCGGGGGAAAAAACAAGTTATTAATGAGATTGTGAATATAATGGAGGTACATGCGAAGGACGGGCTCAATTATTCTGGCAAGTGCTTTATCTCCAATTCGGCCTGCTATGACGATGCCCGCAAGGTGGCTGATTTGATAGAGGGCAGGTTCTCTTCACTAAATGGCAAGGTTACGATAAATAGCGTTGGTGCTGTGATTGGTTCCCATACCGGGCCGGGAACGGTGGCCCTGTTCTTTTTTGGTGATAAGCGGATGGATTAGGCCGTCGTATTATTGATATCATCGGGAAGCATCTGGCAAGGACTATTGGTAACAGGAGGGGTTTCCATCTGCGGGGGTTTAACCGACAACCTGAATCCCGTGGTTTTCAACCTGAAATGGGCACAATATAAGGAAATAATTTGCTATTCCCTCAAATCGCAGTCCCTTTGGCGTATTAATTGATAAGGATACCACTATTTCTATGGAAGCGGGGATTATAGCGATGAAGCCGTATGAAGTTCTACAGGATGGCAGAAAGATTGAGATACTGTTTAGGGATGATAATGAGAACTCGATCGTTCCAAGCCAGGTGTATCAAAATAAAAACGACACATTTCTGGTCCAAGCGCCAGCGGATCGGGAATTAGCTGATTTTATGGGTAAGACCTTGGAGGTTTGGGTCGGGTGTTATGATGCCCACTATACATTTGAGTCACCAGTGATCGGCGAAAAAACGATTACGGACGTCGTGTGCTGGGAGTTGGGCAAACCTCCTGCGCTGACCGTATCCGATCGCCGCGGTTTCTTTCGGGTCAAGACCTCGATGCCGGTGAAATGGCAAAAGGTAGAACCGGAAGAGGTTGACAACTGGGAAAGCCTGCGCCCTACCTCAATTGTGAAACTGCATGACCTCAGCGGGTCTGGTCTGAGTTTTATCTATCCGGCGGAAATACCGGTCGGCAGCTACTTGGTTTTCGATATCCCCCTGGAAACGGAAAGTATCAATATAAGCACCACAGTTCTGGGCGTCGTGGTTCGGAATGATGTCCTGGAAAAAGATTGCTGGGTCGCAGTCCGATTCGAGTCCATAACCAAGCTGCAGCAGCACATGATAATGCAGCATTTATTTTCTCCTTACAGACGCAACATCAAACTCAGCAGCAGTTTCTAGAATTTCACTCCTGCTTATTACCAACGAAAGACCGCTTCAAGAGACCTTAACGGGTTTTTGTCTTTTTATCCTGTCTTGCTGGTTGGGGGCCGCAAAATCCTATTTCTGCGGTACTTAACCACGTCCTTCAGTCCATGGTTTTTCCCGAGCAAGAATTATAAGTGAATTTAGAAGTAGATTAGCAACAAATAGCGTGGTAGACTGAGAATGGTCGATAGTTTTTACCTATGCCCGAGTTTGTCCACGGAAAGGTAATGTTGGGGTTCCAAATGAAAAGAGAAAGAGGTGTGTGTATGGATTTCAAGCTATCGGAAGAACAGGAATTGATCAGGGCCAGCGCCCGCGAGTTTGCTTTGGAATACATAGAGCCCATCGCCGGGGAGCTCGATGAAAAGAGTCTTTACCCGTACGAGGTCTTCGCCAAGTTAGGTGAGCTTGGCATGATGGGTATCTCTTATCCGGCCGAATATGGTGGTGGGGGCCAAAGTTTCATCACCTCCATGCTGGTGACTGAGGAGATTGCTCGCGCCTGTCCCGCTACCGGTTTTCTGCATGGGTACAGCTATGGGCTGGTAGGACATCCTATTATAACCTTCGCCAACGAAGAACAGAAGAAGAAATGGCTGCCCGGCCTGGCATCAGGAAAATTTGTAGGAGCTTTTTCACTTACCGAACCGGGAGCCGGAACGGATGTGGGCGCGGCGACCACTACTGCAGTTAAAGACGGTGACGTCTATATCCTCAATGGCGCCAAGACCTTCATCACCAATGCCATCATGGCCGATGTATTCGTTGCTTTTGCCTTTACCAACAAAGATGCCGGCCCCAAGGGCATGAGTGCTTTCCTTATTCCCAAAGGCACCCCGGGACTGGTTCTGGGCGAGCATTTCGATAAGATGGGCATCCGCGCCTCCCAGACCTCCGAGGTCTTGTTCAAGGACTGTGCCGTGCCGGCCGATTGCCTGCTGGGTAAGGAGGGAGATGGCTTCAGGATCGCGATGAGCGCATTGGATGCCGGACGCATCGGAATGGCGGCCACGACCACCGTTATAGCCCAGGCTTGTCTGGATGAATCGGTCCGCTATTCCAAAGGGCGGGTCCAGTTTAAGAAACCGATCAGCAGCCAGCAGGCCATCCAGTGGTTTATCGCCGACATGTCCACTGATATCGATGCGGCCCGTTTCCTGTATTTGTATGCTGCCTGGGTGAAAGACCAGGGGAAATCCTTCAGCCTGGCGGCTTCCAAGGCCAAATTGTTCTGTTCTGAATGTGCCGTCAAGCACACTTCCAAAGCGGTACAGATCCAAGGCGGCTATGGTTATATAAAAGGTTCCAAGGCCGAACGCCTTTACCGTGACGCCAAGATCACCGAGATCGGTGAGGGCACCTCGGAAGCCCAGCGCATGATCATCGCCGGCGCAGCACTCCGCTAGGTCCAGTCAGCAGCCAGGATGTAAATGACCGGTCATTATCTCCATGGGGGATTATGAATACAAACCAAAATAAAGGAGGAGTCGCATAATGGGTTTAGCAGTGGGTACCAAAATTCCCGGCCGGGTCAGCCGGACCCTCGACGTGGGGGACTTTTCCATGTTACATCAGATGAACTGGTTTAACATGGCAGTTCACAGTAATTCGGAATATGGCAAGACAACCTGGTTCAAAGAGCGCTCCCTGGCCGGTCCGCTTATCTTCACGGTCGCAGATGGCTTGCTCCATAATGCTGACAATATCGCCTATATGCTGGCTGATGTAGGCTTTGAGATCTATGCTTATGTCGGGGTGAATAATATGAAGCTCACCGCGCCGGTCATGTTTGGCGATACCCTAAGTGCTGAGGGCGAGGTCATGGATTTCCGCCCCACCAAGAATCCCAAAATGAACCTGTTTGTCTATAAAAACAAGGCGTTTAATCAGAACGGCCAGCAGGTAATCGAATATGAAACCACGATGATGGTTCAGAAGAAGGACTAATAGTATCGTTCTCGCCGGAGGACAATCCTAGCCACGATATACCGGGTTGAATCAAGCTCAAAAGGATTCGCAGGTCGATTTGGAATTAACCAGGTTGACCTGCGATATTTTATTGCGCCTGCATTACATAATCCAATTGCTGTTTCATGAAGATCATCGCATCGTGACTGCTTTCTCGGCATCGCCATATCCTTTGCCCTGGACGTCGGCCGGCAGTTTCCAATCTTCGGCGGCCTCGAGAAGGCGTTCTTTAACCTGGTCCGGATTTAGCTCCGGGTGAGCCTCCAATATCAAGGCTGCCATCCCCGCACAGATAGGGGTGGCCATGGAGGTCCCGGACATGATGAGGTATTCTGTACCAACCCGGCTCCCTTTCAACTGCTTATCCAGATAGGAATTGGGCGACCGCAAGGAGGTAATGTTCACTCCGGGAGTCAAAATATCTGGTTTAGTGAGGCCGTCGCTGGTAGGCCCGCGGCTGGAGAATGATGCTACCTGATCATCATCCCGCCGATCGGTATTTTTATCATCCATGGCTCCCACGGTGATCACTTTCGGACTGATGCCGGGGCTGGTGATGGTTTTGGCATCCGGGCCTTCATTGCCGGCCGCCGCCAGCACCACCATGCCATTTTCCCAGGCTTTTTCGACAATGCTGACCATGGGATCTTCCGCGGCGGAACCGATGGCTCGCCCCCCCAGCGACATACTGATGATATCTATGTCGTACTGCTCCTGATTGTCCATGCACCACTGCACTCCAGCCATGACCGTGGACAAAAAACCCGAGCCCCCTTTGGCTAAAACCTTGACCCCCACCAAATCAGATTCGGGGGCCAGCCCCTTATATTTGCCATTGGAAGCGGCGCCATTCCCAGCCGCATCCCCGGCGCAATGGGTTCCGTGTCCATTATCATCATAGGGAGAGTTTTTGCTGCCGGTCAAATCCTTGAAGCCTTTGATCCGCCCCGCCAAATCTTTGTGGGCGTATATACCGGTATCGATGATAGCGATAGTCACCCCTTTGCCGGTAAAATTTTGGACCGCCGGTGATTCAGCCCTCACTGATGGCCGGGCAATATCCAGCAAAGCGCGTATCTCCCGGTCGCTATAAATCTTCTTGATGGTGGGATTGCTTTCCAGGAGCTTTTCCATGGCCGCCGGAGTAAGGACCGCTGAACAGCTGTTAATGCTGGGATATTGATGTTTTATTTGGGACCGCATCTCTTTGGTAATTATGGTACTGGCTGCCTTGACCTGGCCGTGATAATCCCCCGCATCACCATTAAACTCGATGATAACCGCGTATTTTTTAGTTTTCTTGATCAGCCTATCCAGGGGAGCGTGCAGAAAACAGGGAACTCGCCGGAATGGGTGGTATATGTCGACCATAGCATTGCGGAGATCCTTATCCATCTTATGGGGGTGCCGGCGCACCATATTAACCATCGATAATCCGAACAAATCAATTCCTCCCATATGAAAGTGTCAATGTATCATATGAAAGAAATCTGACGATGGTACCTTGGCTGCGTTGCCCCGCCTTGCCATGCCCTGGTCCGGCACTGATGAAAAGACGGTCATGAAACATAATTGGCGGGCAATTTAAGAATAATAGTATTGGGAGTAATAGCAAAGGAGGTGATGGTGTGGCCGGTAAAAAGAAGACCAAAAACGACAAAAAACCCAAAACTGACCCCGCTGATAAGAGAAACGAAAGCTCGCAAAATGATGCTACCCGGCAGGGATATCAAGGGCCCTTCGTGGGCGGAGTTTGACCTTCGGATTTACCTGGGGGCATAGATATCCGGGCGTTGAGAGTTCTGTTTTAACAACCATGGATGAGGGATCGCGTTCAGCGATCCCGCCTGTTTTTGGCCAAGCATCACCCGGGATCGCAGGGACATTATGGGTTTGCAACGGGAGGATAATCAGGTAGGGAGATAAACAATTTTGCCGCCTTTTTCCTCCAGGTACTGCTTCAACTGCAGTAAACTCCGCGGCTGAGGTGGCTGGACCTGGAGCAGCTCATAGCCGAGCCCCAGCAACTGCCATTTATGCTTACCCAGGGCATGATAGGGGAGCAGGTCGACCCTGGTGACGCTGTCCAGGTCTTTTATGAATCCGGCTAGTTTGCCCAAATCACCTTCATCATCAGTATAACCAGGCACGATCACATACCTGATCCAGATCTCCACTCCAGTGGCATCGATAAGTCTCAGGTTCTCCAGGTTGAGACGATTGCCGGCTCCTACCAGGCTGATGCTCTTTTCCGGGTCCATTTGCTTGATATCCGCCAAGACCAACCGGGTGTAGGGAAGTATGTCCTGAACCGATTTGGGACCAACATAGAGTGAGGTATCTATCGCGGTGTGAATGCCCTCCTGCTGGCACTGCTGAAATACCTCCCGGACGAATCCATGCTGCAGCAGGGGTTCACCCCCGGAAAAGGTCAGGCCTCCCCCGGAGGAGTTGAAATATGGCCGGCTGCGCCTGACGATAGCCATTATCTCGTCCGGTAAGTACACCCGGGCGGTAGGGGCGTCATAATC
>JAAYJY010000116.1 GCA_012522705.1 Syntrophomonadaceae bacterium
ACCAGCTGACAATCTTCAAATACGTAGGTGAGCCGGCCGCTGCTCTCCGTTAAGTCAGAATCCAACCGGGACATCGATTCCATGGAAATCTTCAGACCCGCGGCCGATCGTTCCGAATTAAGGGTCAGCTTATCGGCATCGCTGGCATCCCCACGGCTGGGATTGACCACCAGGGGATCATCCTGGTCCGCTGTTCCATCGTCATCCGGCTTTTCGCTGTCCGGTTTCTCTGCTGATGGTGGTATCTGTTCTCCTTCACGAATCAGTTCCACTACCCAGCCGGCCACCCAGGCATTTACCGCTCCTCTGCGGACCAGATACCAATCCCCTTGCTGGCCCAGCACGGTCAGGGTCTCGCCCGGATTGGCCTGAGTCACCACCGCATGGGCAGTGTCGGGCCCGCCGCGCAGATTGACCGTGGTGACGATGTTTACTGCCACCACCGAGTTGGTATTGTTGGTGCCCCCCGTAATTGGCGGCGGGCTGGTCATTAAAGCCTGAAAATTGGCAGCATCCCAGGTGACCGTTCCGCCCAAGGCTTCCCCGACAAAACGGAGGGGCGCCAAGGTGCGATTGCCCACTATCCTGGCCGGGACATCGAGTTTCCACACCGTCCCGTTGACGGTCGGAGTATAGGAGTCAATAGGCAGTACCACATGGATAGTGCCGCGTACAGCGGTAACTGTCCGGGTTTTCTCGTCCCATTCCACCGTCGCACCCATGGACCGGAAGATGGCCGCCATGGGTACCAGGATACGCCCATCCTCTATAATAGGGGGCACATCAAACGACATCTGTTTGCCGTCCAGGGTGACGATGGGGGTTTTACTCTGGCTGGGAGGATTGGTAGGGGTCACAGTAGTAGTAGTACCAGTAGAGATATAATCCTGATGTACCCAACCGGAGACCTGTCCGAACTGGATATTGTACCATTCGCCGGCTTGGGCTAATACTTCTATCGTGGTTCCCTGATAGATAACTCCAATTCGGTCGTTACTGGTGCTGGGGTCAGGCCGGACATTGACCACACTGCCGGTAACCGTCCCGGGAGCCGCCGCCGCCTGTCCAATCCCTGAAATACAAAAACATGATATGTATAGAACAACGATACACAAAATGAGGGCAAGTAAATGATTGCTTGTCCATTTTTCGCTCATAAAACCATCCTTTAAGTCATTTTTCAACATGAAGCCATAATTATCAGATATATACAATTCCACATATATGGACTCTTTCCCTGCCTGGACGACAGGAAAATCCCGCCAATCCGGGAAGTATAAACTATATACTAATAATACGACATCAATCTTACATTTGGGATTAAAATTTTCTGAAAATGGTAGAAATATAGGGGATTTTCATCGTATAAACGGGCATCTACGAAGCTTTCTTTTTTTGCAGCATAACCCGGGCGGTGCGCAGTAAAATGACCAGATCCATGAAGAATGACTTTTTCTGGGCATAATAGAGATCATAGCGAAGTTTGTTGACTGGATCGGTGGTGTAATTGCCTTCCACTTGAGCCAGGCCGGTGAGCCCAGCCTGGATCTGGTGACGGTAATCGAACTCCGGCAAATTCTCCTTGAATTCCTCTATGAAGTGGGGCCGTTCCGGACGTGGACCGACCAAACTCATATCGCCTTTCAATATATTGATGAATTGGGGGAGTTCATCCAAGCGGGTCCGGCGCAGAAAACGGCCCACTCTGGTTATTCGGTCATCCTTCTGCCCGGTCATGACAGGCCCCGAAAGTCGCTCGGCGTCTCTGATCATGGTGCGAAATTTATAAAGGTTAAAGGTTTTGCCCTTTATACCTGCCCGCTCCTGGGCGTAGAAAACCGATCCGGGAGAATCCAGTTTGACGGCTAGAGAGATTCCCAGCATCAACGGTGCGGTTAGCAGCAGGGCCAGCAGGGAGAGAAAAATGTCCCCAGTCCGTTTTACCATCTGCAGTCTCCCCTCCCCCATGATTCCCCGCAATAGGACTACCGGCATAACCCCGGCGCTGACCATTTTGGCCTGCTGCAGCAGTATCTCATAAATCCCCGGTACCAACATAACCAGTTTGCCCTCTTCCAAAGCGTAGCTCATTACCTTTTCACGTTCTCTTTGTCCTACTGAACCACATACCAGAATAACCTCAATGTTGTGGGCACTGGCACTGCTCAAAAATGCCTGCCAGCTGGAATCAAAATTGTCTTTGGAATTAAGTCGTAGTTCGCGGGTGATCTTTAGTCCTTTATCTAAGGACACGTTGACTGAACTCATCAATTTCCTGATCTCTCCCGGGTATCCAATAATCAACGCCGGGCGGGGATCCTTAATAAGAAATCCTCGTCGCCACGCCAGGTAACGCCATAGACTCAGCAACAGTAATTGCAGGATGCTGGAGATGAGGAATATTGAACGAGGGACGGCAAACTGCCTAAGGGTAAAGGATAGGCTGGCATTGATCACCACCGCAATGAGGACCACACAGATCAATGAGGCCAGGATATCGTCAAACTTTATGTAGATGGAGTAAAGGTCATAGACAATCATCAACAACAGGAACACTGCTACGAACCAGGGCAACATAAACGTAAAAGGTTCGATATTGCGCTGCGGCAAATCCCACCCGTAGCGTAAATAGAAGGAAATATAGAATGCCAGCACATAGACGGTTACATCACCCATGCCCAGCAGTATTTTGTTTAGCTGTACAGACTCCGTCATGGCTCCTCCTATTCACGATAAAAGCATCATGGATTCGACATTACAATTGTGTTGTATTCCAGGCAAGTCCTCGCTATTTCCTAGGGAAATTACGGTTGGTGATTTATGAAAGGATACACAAGAAAACAATGGGACCAGGCTTCTGAATTATATTCGCGAGTTC
>JAAYJY010000117.1 GCA_012522705.1 Syntrophomonadaceae bacterium
AGGAAGCGCGCTGCCCGGGTGCTTTTGAAGATCTCATTCTCTATGCTGCGCTGCAGGGCCTGGTAGAGTGAGCATTGGTTTTGCTGGGCGTATTCCTGCAGGAATTTGATGCGCCGTTCACCAATACTGCGCTTGGGCACGTTGACAATCCGCCGCAAGGACAGGTCATCCTTGTAGACGATCAACCGCAGATAGGACAAAGCGTCCTTGATCTCCATGCGGCTGAAAAACTGCACCCCGCTGTAGATCCGGTAAGGCAGGTCTGCCTTGAGGAACACCTCTTCCAGGGTGCGGGACACGTAATGAGCCCGGTAGAGGATGGCGATGTCACCCAACTCAACTCCCTGTCCGGCCAGCTCCTTGATCCGGGCTGCCATCCACTCCGCTCCTTCCTTGCTGGTGCGGGCATGGTGATAAATGACCGGCACTCCGCCGGAAAGGGTTGCGGTCAGATCCTTTTTGATCCGCTGGCGGTTCTTATCGATCAAGGAATTGGCCGCAGCCAGGATCTGGGGGGTAGATCGGTAATTATGCATCATCATGATGGTGCGGACGTTGGGAAATTCCTGGCCGAAGTCCAGCAAATAGCGCACGCTGGCCCCCCGCCAGGTGTAGATGGTCTGGTCGGGATCGCCTACAATGAACAGATTCTTGTGCCAAGTGCATAAGACCTTCATCAGCCGGTACTGCAATTCGTCGATGTCCTGGTACTCGTCGATCATGATATACTCCAGCCGCTGCTGCCATTTGAGCCGGATCTTCTCATCCGTGGTGAAGATGTAGAGCACGAACTTGATCAGGTCGTTATAGTCCAGACCGAAACATTTTTTCTCCTGGTACAGGTAGCCGTAGAAAATAATATCCTCGGCTTCAACTGCATCGAGATATTTTTGGTGCAGCTTGTCCAGGGGCAGCTCAATCATAGCCTCGTAGTATTCCGGTTCCTTGAACACCTTGCGGATCTCGATCATGTCCCGGGCCCGGGCAAATGTCATGTGGCGCAAGGTCAGGCCCCGCTCTTCATAGATGATCCTGAGCATGGTATCGATGTCGGAATTGTCCAACACCAGGAAGCTTTTGGGATACTGCACCGCGTTTATATCCTCCTGCAGCACTGAAACGCAGAAGCTGTGGAAGGTGCTGATATATCCGGTATCGTTGTCGCCGGTGAGGAGGCGGATGCGCTGTTTCATCTCATGGGCCGATTTGTTGGTGAAGGTAACGCAGAGAATGTTGCCCGGCATGATGCCGATCTCATTGACCAGGTAGGCGAAACGGTTTGCCAGGGCCCGGGTCTTGCCTGAGCCAGCCCCGGCGATGACCCGGATGAAGCCCTCGGTAGCGGTCACCGCTTCTCTCTGCGACTGGTTAAGTCCTGCCAATAATTCCCTCATGATGGATATTCCTCCTGGAGGGCATTGCGCCGGAACGGCAGCAACCGAACGAGAGCCGTTTAAGAACCAGGCGTCTGCCGCCGGCAGTGATTCGTAACCATAATACCAAAACCGAGTCCCGGATAGACGGAACTAATGTTCGACAAGAAAAGTATAGGGTTTATTTGCTTCTGGCGCAAGTCTGAATTGGGGGTTGATAAAATAGCTTATTCCAAAGGTTTAAGTTTTTTGTTTGGAAAAGCCAAAAAATTGGCATCTGTACTTACGAGAGGGCAATCTGTCAAATTGGTTGACACCGGCGCAATTGGCCCGAATAATGAAAACAGCGTATAATCCCATACAAGGAAGGGAGGCAATCTTTCGATGAAGAAAAAGATGCTCGTCATCGGGGCGGTAGCGGCCGGGACCAGCGCTGCGTCCAAAGCCCGGCGGGTCGACCCGGAACTGGAGATCAAGGTATTTGCCGAGGGTGAGAATATCTCTTACGGCGCCTGTGGCCTTCCCTATTTTATCAGTGGAATGATTCAGACCAAGGAAAAACTGCTGGTCCGTTCCATCGAGGATTTTGCCCGCCAGGGCATAGAAGTGAGGAACCGATGCCAGGCAGTGGAGATCGACCCAGCCGAGCGCAGAGTCCTGTTGCGGGATTTGGTTCACAACCAGACATTCGAAGAACGCTACGACAAACTAGTAGTCGCTACCGGGGCCCGCCCCCTGGAATTGGATTGCCGCAACAAGGATCTGCCGGGTATCTTCACCCTGCGCACGGTGGCCGACGGGGTGGCCATAAGAGAATTTCTGGACAGGGAAAAGCCGGCCCACGGCTTGATAGTCGGCGCCGGTTATATCGGCCTGGAGATGGCCGAGAGTCTGTCCCAGCTGGGATTACCACTGACCCTGGCGGAACGGCAGCCACAGGTGGCCCCCAATATGGACACCGACATGGCGGCGAAAATACAGGAGCATCTGGAGCAGCACGGGGTGCGGGTATTGGTCGATACCGATATAATCGGGTTCGAGGGGAGGGAAAGGGTACAGCGGGCGTTTACCCGGAACAGCAGCTTCCCGGTGGATTTTGTACTGATATCCATCGGTGTCCGTCCCAATACTCAATTGGCGTCTGACGCTGGTGTTAAACTGGGGGTGGCCAATGCCATCAAGGTCAACTCCCGCATGGAAACCAACCTGGAGGGAGTATATGCGGCCGGCGACTGCGCCACCGCCCACCACCGGGTGACCGGCAAAAATGTTTATATCCCTATGGGGACCACCGCCAACAAACAGGGGCGGGTGGCCGGGGAAAATGCAGCCGGCGGCAGCGAAATTTTCCGGGGGGTGTTGGGCACTGGCATTGCCCGGGTTTTTGATCTGGAGATATCCCGCACCGGTTTGACCGAACAAGAGTGTATGCCGGCCGGGCTCGATTTTTACAGCCATTCAGTGGAGTGCCGAACCGCCGCTATTCCACAGTTAGCCGGTCCGATCTGGCTC
>JAAYJY010000118.1 GCA_012522705.1 Syntrophomonadaceae bacterium
GGTTCATGTCATTGGGCCCATGGGGCATGTAGACGAAGGATAGCAGGCACAGCAGGACCACCAGGAAGGTCAGGCTCCCTCCGCCGTAGAGATGGTATTTCTTTTTGACTTTAAAGCTCAGGTTCGCCAAAAATCATTCCCCTTCCATCTCCACTCTGATCCGGGGATTGATGAACATGACCGCGATATCCACCAGCAGAGCGATCAAAATGACCAGAGTGGTGACGAACATCACCAGCCCCTGCAGCAAAAACACATCCCGCTGCTCCACCGCCACCAGGATCAGACGGCCGATCCCGGGGAGGGAAAACACCGACTCCACCACCACCGTGCCGCCTATCAGCTTGGCAAACTGCAGGCCCGCCACGTTCAGAGGAGCGATCATGGCGCTGCGCAGGGCGTATTTGAAATAGATGGTAAAACTAGACAGTCCCTTGACCCTGGCCATGTCCATAAAATCCTGGTTGATAGCGTCCAGCATGGCGGTCCGCACCGTGCGCAGCAACATACCTACCTCGCCAATGGCCAACACGATGCTGGGCAGGGCGATGCTGGCCAGATAGGGCCCTATGCCCTGCTGGGGCGGGACATAACCGGCCACCGGGAACCACTGCCAGCGGATGCCGAAATAGACAATGAAGATCATGCCGATCCAGAAGGACGGCACCGAGGAGGCCAGCTGGATGATGACGGTGGAGAAATAATCGATGAGACCATCCTTCTTGATAGCGGCCAGGGCGCCCAGAATAAGCGCCACCACGGACGCCATCAGCATGGAGAAAACCGCGATGGACATGGTCACCGGCAAACGCTGGGCAATCAGGGTGCTGACCTCCTGTCCAAACAGGTAGGATTTGCCCAGGTCCAGCTGCACAAATCCCTTGAGCCATTCCCAGTATTGCGCATACCAGGGCCGGTCCAAGCCAAGAGCGGTCCGCAGAGTCTGCAGCCGCTCCGGGGTGGCGTCGGCACCCAGCATCAATTGGGCGGGATCGCCGGGAATCCATAGCAACACTGCAAATGTTATCAGCGAGACGAAAAATAACACCTGCAGCGCATGACTAGTTCTTTTGTAGATATAATTCAGCATGGCCTCGCCTTTACAGCCAGTTTATCGGATCCTTACTTTTTGAAGCTGACATCCTTGTACTCGTAGATGTCGATGGGATAAATCCGAAATCCCTCAACATTACCGGCCATGCCGAATAGTTTATGGGGGGTCTGGATATAAGCGGCCGGCAATTTTTCAGCCAGAATAAGCTGGACCTGCTTGAATATCTCCTGGCGCTGGGCGGGGTCGGTTTCTTTGCCGGCTTGATCCAGTAATTGGTCGACCTCACCGGTGATCAGGCTGACGAAATCCTTGCTGTCGGAACGATATCTCTTCAGGAAATAACGCGAATCCAAGCGCCCGGACAAGGCTACCACGGTCATCTCGTATTGCTTGGCGCTATATACATCGCTTAGCCATTGGCCCCATTCTATAATCTCAATGTTGGCGGTGATGCCCACCTTGCTCAACTGGTCAGCGATGATCTGGCCTGAGTCCACATGGATCTGATAACTCTTGGGCAGGGTCAGCTTCAGGGTCAATCCGTCACCATAGCCGGCATCGGCCAGCAGTTGTTTGGCCCCCTCCGGATCGTACGGCATTACGTCGTTGGTATCTACATAATCGGGATAGTTGACCGGCAGGTGGGAGCCCACCTTATCGCCGTATCCCCATGCCACGGTGTCGATGATGTCATCCTTATTGATGGCCTTGGCTATGGCCTGGCGCACCCGGATGTCGGACAGGGCCTTGTTTTCCATGTTTAAGGCCAGCAGCTGGGTGGCGTTCATAGCTTCGGTGTAGACCTGGAACTTGGGGTCCTCCTTGAGCAGCTCGATCTGGTTGCCCTGGACCTCGGTTATGTGCACGTCACCTACCTGCAGGGCGGCCAGCTGGGAAGTGGCGTCGGGGATCAGGACCAGCCCGACATCTTTGATCTTGGCCTTCTGGCCATGATAATCGTCGAAGCGGGTCAGCATCACCTGCTGTTGGGGAATCCATTCCACGAACTTATAGGCTCCGGTGCCTACCGGGTCGGTCTTCAGGTTGGCATCGGCTTCAGCCGGCACAATAACCGCCCACGGGTAGCAGAAGGCCTTGGCCAGCTCCACATCCAGGCTGGCAGTGGTGAACTTGATGGTAGAATCATCCACTACCTCGATCCCGGTGATGTTCTTGTAATCGCCGGCCTTGGGACTGTTTTCGCCCTTCAGCCGTTCGAAGCTGTATTTGACGTCCTGGGCGGTCATCTCCCGGCCGTTATGGAACTTGACCCCCTGCTTCAATTTAAAGGTTATCTCCAGGCCATCCGGTGACAGGGTGTAACTCTCGGCCAGGCGGGGTGTGATCTGCCAATCCGGAGTTACCGCTAAAAGACCTTCGAAGATGTTACCGGTGATATTAAAGGTAGCCACTGCTGCAGTTTGCTGGGGATCCAAGCCCTGAGGATCCGCAAGATAGGCAACTTTCAGGACATCCGGCACCGTTCCGGTCTGAGTACCGGTCTTGGCACACCCGGCTACTGTGCCGAGCATCATAAGGACCAACAATAAAGCCACTAGTTTGTTTCTCACTTCAAAACCTCCCCACAATTATTTCTTCTCTCCAATTTTCCTGTGATTTCTGCCCTTTCCCGATTCTCGTTAGATATAATCATAATGATTAAAAACTGCGCTGACAAGGTTAAACACATGAATCCCGGCCATAAAAATCCATTCCGACTTGATTGGCCGGATAAGCAGCACCAACCATAGCAGGGAAGATCTCTAGCGGGTCCACCCGTATTTGCCTTTCATTTCGACAAAGGTAACCCCTCCCGCCTCAGATGTATGTATCTCTCCCTGTTGGTCCCGGGTGATGAGGGTCAATTCCTGGAAACCGGCTGAACCGATGGGAATGAGCATCCGCCCCCCCGGGGATAGCTGCTCGATCAGATCCAAGGGCAGCTTCTCAGCTGCCGCAGTCACAATGATGCGATCATAGGGAGCATGTTCGCTCCAGCCGACGCTGCCATCGTCGACCTTGTAGTAGATGTTTTCGTACCCCAGTTGCTCCAGCTTTTGCCGCGCTGAGGCGGCCAGTTCCGGGATCCTTTCGATAGTGTACACCGTCCCCGCGAATTGGGCCAGCACCGCGGTCTGAAAGCCCGAACCAGTCCCGATCTCCAACACCTTGGAATCCGGGTTCAGGTCCATCAGATAAGTCATCTGCAGGACCAGACTGGGCTGGGAGATGGTCTGCCCGAAACCAATGGGCAAAGGGCGGTCCTGGTCGGCAAACTTTTTGTTTTCATTGTCGATGAAGAAGGAGCGGTCCAGGGAACGGAAAAAAGCGATCAGCTCTTGCTTGTCCATAATACCACCTCATCTCTGACAGTGCCTTTATCGGCCTATACTAATGATAGTAGAAGTAAGAGGCCAAAACAAACCAGGCTGGTGGGTCCGGTTTGCCTGCCTGTTGATTTTCGGGTAAGTCTATATCTTGGCCGTCGAAGGACAAACGGCTTTGAGCAAGTCCATGAGAAGGGGCATGATAGGGGTCATTGAGGCGTGGCGACGGAACGGATATTCAGCATACGTATGTACATCAGTGTTATTGAAGGCATCGTATTTATTAATGTCCTCCTTATGCAGATAAGGCGATGCGTTTCTCTCATAAGCCATCAAACCAGTTGTTGGTTGAACTGAACTCAATATATCAAGCCTTTATTTCGGCCTGACCAGCTTGTCCCGGCGGCAGCCTGAATAGAGGGCGGCAGTTCCCGGACTGTCGCCCTCTACTGTATCAGCCGCTGGTTGAACTCAGCGTCGGGGCCTTTATCTCCATATTTTTACCAAAATCGGAGAACCCCACCGAAATCTTCAGAGTAGTGTTGAGGCTGCTCCTGTTGGCAGCGGTCAGCTGAGCCTTGGGGATGGTGCTGTTTTTATAATCGATCCAGATAAGATACTCGAAATCCTTCCACAGGCACTCCATAAATTGGCTCTCTACGGTAGGATGACATTTCACGAGCAGGCAATCTGCTCCATCAATTTCGTCAAACTGGACCCTTTCTACTTGATCGATAGATTGAAACCTGAAATTAGACAATGGGTTCAACTCACTCACTAATAAATCTTCCGTACTGGTGGTACCGCTATCTATGACCAGCCATTTCCCCGAGGAGGAATCGTAGTTGTAGATGGTCTGGTCCAGATAGTAAAGATCAACTGGTGTGTTAACCATCTCCCCCTTTATATGAGTATTTCCCATCTCTTTTTCGCCCTCAACTTGGCTTATCACCTCCCTCCGCTCATCTACTGTAAATCCAGAATGGAGGCTGAACCGGTAACTGCTTAGCCCGGCCATTTTGTCGATGGCCTTCTGCAATTCGGCCTCCGGAACCAATCGGGATCGAACATAGTATTGGCTCACACTCTGAGCACTCAAAAACGCGATTATGGTCACAGCCACCGCTGGAATTATAATCCACCAGGCTCTTTTGATAGTGATGGTGTTTCACCCCCGCCCTGACCCCTGCCAGGGGGCCGGGTTGATAAGTAGTATAATTCTATTAGGCAGGGGTGCGATATATGCCCGCAGTCATATCAGAATATTATTCCATTCACAATAAAAAAGACCGCTGCAGTGATACTGCAGCGGCTGACTTTTGACGGGGACCGTATATCGGCGCGATCGAATGGGGCTGACTTACATCATGCCGCCCATGCCGCCCATGCCGCCCATGCCGCCGCCCATGCCTCCGCCCATGGCAGCGTTCTTGTCCTCGCCGGGCTTCTCGGAGTCGATGGCTTCAGTGGTCAACAGCATAGCGGAGATACTGGCTGCATTCTGTACAGCGGAGCGGGTCACCTTGGCCGGATCGATGATGCCAGCCTTGATCATGTCTTCATATACATTGGTAAGAGCGTTAAAGCCCGTTCCCTTGTGCTCGCTTTGAGCCTCTTTTACCTTTTCGACTACTACCGAACCTTCGATGCCGGCATTGTTGGCTATCTGGCGCAGGGGCTCTTCCAGAGCTTTGGCGACCAGGTTGACACCGGTCTGTTCGTCGCCGGAGGCTTCCACCGCCAGCACCGCCGGGATAGCGTTGATCAAAGCTACCCCTCCGCCGGAAACTATACCTTCCTCAACCGCCGCCTTGGTCGCTGCCAGAGCGTCTTCGATGCGGTGCTTTTTCTCTTTCAGTTCGGTCTCGGTGGCCGCGCCTACCTTGATGATGGCAACGCCGCCGGACAGTTTGGCCATCCGTTCCTGGAGTTTTTCCCGATCATACTCGGAATCAGTGTTCTCAGCCTGAGACTTGATATTGGCAATACGGGCTTTGACATCTTCTTCGCCGCCTTCACCATCGACGATGATGGTCTCATCCTTCTTGACCAGCACGTTTTTAGCCCGGCCCAGCATCTCCAGGGTCACGTTTTCCATCTTGATACCCATATCTTCAGTCACTACCTGGCCGGCGGTGAGGATGGCGATATCCTCCAGCATGGCTTTTCTTCTCTCTCCAAACGCCGGAGCCTTGACGGCTATACAGGTAAAGGTGCCTCTCAGTTTGTTTACGATCAGGGTTGCCAGGGCTTCACCCTCCACGTCCTCCGCTACCAGCAGCATCGGTTTGCCGGTCTGGACGACTTTCTCCAGCACGGGCAATACTTCGGTGATGGCGGCGATCTTCTTATCGGTGATAAGGATGTAGGGATTCTCCAGCTTGGCTTCCATCTTTTCGGTATCAGTAACCATATAGTGGGAGATATAACCACGGTCGAAGTTCATGCCTTCCACTAATTCCAGGGAGGTACCCATATAGTTGGATTCTTCGACGGTGATGACTCCGTCCCGGCCTACCTTCTCCATGGAGTCGGCGATTAGGTCGCCGATCTCGGAATCGCTGGCGCTGATGGCGGCTACCTGGGCAATGGCTTCGCGGGATTCTACCGGCCGGCTGATGGCTTCGATGGCCTGGGTGGCGGCTTGGACTGCCTTCTCTATCCCCTTGCGCATGATCATGGGGTTGGCGCCCGCGGCTACGTTCTTGAGACCTTCCTTGATCATGGCCTGGGCCAAGAGGGTAGCGGTGGTGGTGCCGTCACCGGCGATGTCGTTGGTCTTGATGGCGACTTCCTTGACCAACTGGCAGCCCAGGTTCTCCCAGGGATCGTCCAGGTCGATGTCACGGGCGATGGTTACGCCGTCATTGGTGATAGTGGGGGAACCGAACTTGCGGTCCAGAACTACATTACGGCCTTTGGGCCCGAGGGTCACTTTTACTGTATTGGCCAGGGTATCGACACCTTTCTCCAGGGATCTTCTGGCCTCTTCAGCGAATTTAATCTCTTTGGAAAACATCTATGTAGCCTCCTTCATATTAGTTAGTTAAACTATTTTAGCCAGGATATCTCTCTCGGAAAGAATCAGTACTGTCTCATCGGCCAATTTGATCTCCATTCCGCCATATTTGGAGAAGATTATTTTGTCGCCTACGGCAACGTCCATGGGGACTCTCTCACCCTTATCATTCAGAGGTCCGGGGCCTACTGCCAATACTTCGGCTTCCTGGGGTTTCTCCTTCGCAGTGTCCGGCACAAACAGACCGCTCTTGGTCTTCTGCTCTTCGACTTCGGATACCTTTACAACCACTCGATCGCCTAATGGTTTAATGTTCACGGGGACGCCTCCTTTAATTATTTGTTGTTAGCACTCTACATGTGCGAGTGCTAATACACATTTAATATATTAGGCAACATTCGCCCGCTGCACAAATCACAAATCTGGCTAAATTTGCCCAATATTGTTGATTACTATTATTCTCCTTCGATTTCCCTTTTATACCTTCACCTAACTTACTTTTTCAAAAATAATGATTGGCGGGTGCTGGTGTTCGCCGGCTGCCAGCGAAACCTGCTGAGGTTAACCCTCTGCTGTTCATGCCGATTGGGGACAAATGCGTTTTAAGCCCAATAGTGGGGCAGCGCCGGCAATGGTGGTTCCGAAAAAGGCTACCGGTTTGCGGATGGGTAAAAACTCGCGGATAGAACCGTTACACAGCGTGCTGCCCGTAACCAGGAACAAGTCCGCCCAGCCCTCTACCTCGTCCAAATCACATTCCCCGTTTTCTATCACCAGTCCGAATTTGGTCTGTCCGATATTATCAGGATCCAAGTCAAACACCCGCAACTCGAACTGCTGTGCCAAGGTTTCCGCGATTGCAGGCTGGAGACCAAACATGGCGATGCGGGGATGGCCATATTCCCCGGCGATGATAGCCCCAATCTCCACAGCACACTGGCGCGGCCCCCCATCCCGGCAATGGATGGTATGGCCAGCCATCCCCAATTCCCGCAATACCGCATTGAGACCGGAAATAAAAACCGCCCGTTCATAATTGGTGTTCAAAGGCATCGTGGTCAGGTCTCCGACTATACCCGCATAATCGTTGGGCATGTCGGTAAAGGCCTGGCCGCATGAATCCCTGCATCTGGCCTGCATCAGCTTTTCTTTACCCTTTTGCAGCGGAAAATCCTGGCGTTCCGGATTGCCGATAGCCTCTTCGGTAGTCAGCACTGAACAGCTAATCTCAATCTTCTGTTGGCTCAGGCCGTTTTCATAATCCACTATTTCCTTGAGTTTCTCCTGGAGCACTGTAAAAACATCTTTTGCTTCCCTCATAACCTGCCCTCTCCTCATCAATTTCCACCGCTGCCGCAGCGTGACTGCCGGGCACAACTCCTAGTGTCTGCCTTCCTATCCACAATACAACCACACTCATCA
>JAAYJY010000119.1 GCA_012522705.1 Syntrophomonadaceae bacterium
GAGCTTGCCTGGCTTTTTCGACCTGCTCGGAATCAGAGATCTGGTGGGCGGGCACCTCTACCGCAATAGTTACGGAGAGCCGCGCTTTATTTTTGGACAACACCAGGACTACATTCCCGGTCCCGGCGGCAGCGCCGTAGATGATTTTGCCGCTGGCATTAACCTGGGGATTATCAGACTTGATAAACTCCGCCTTCACACCCTCAGCCACCTCATCGACCCGCGCCTGGGCCAGTTCTTGGATGGAGGAATCGATCCCCTCCTGTGGTTGCAGCGGCCGGGCTTCTTCCAGGGCTTGTCCCGCCTTCCCCACCGCTTCAGCATCGAAATCGGGTAGGTCTTCTTCCTTTGCCGCCTTCGCTGCCACCAGTACCGGTATGGACACCTTGACCGTGCTCTTCTTCTTGGTCAGGGTAAATGTGACATTCCCTGTGGTATCGGCATCCCCGTAGGTAATGGTTCCATCCCGGGCGACCATGGGGGTTTTTGAACTGTTGATTATAGTGGTCACCCCGGAAGTAACATCATTAACGATTGACTGGACGATGGCCAGGATGTTGCCGTCCTGGCCTTCTACTGGCTCAATAGGGCCGGCCGCCAACAAAGCCGCCTTGGCCCGGGCTAGTTGCTGATCGACTGTAGCCGGCAAACTGTTGGTTGTTGGTGATGTCGGTTGGGAGTTAGGATTCTTTTTGGCAGGCGCGGCATAGAGACTTCCCCCGCAGGCTGTTATCAAAAACGCTGCCAGCAATACCAAAACAATCGACCTGTTCTTTGTGGGACTCTTTCCTATCATGCTATTACCTCCTTGTGCACCCTGAACACTTCACGCCTTCTGCCATAACTCCAAGCAATGGTCCGCAGCCTTCGAAAAATAAAAATCCCTGTCCCGGCATTGCGGAACAGGGACTGACATGCTCAGGCATTAGCACGAAACCTGCTGTCTGTCTCATCATTTCGGCAACCCGGCGACCATGGTCAAATGACTTTAGGCCCGTAGCTTTGCGTCCCTGCCTTTCGGCAGGTTTGCCTTTATCGTTTTGAATATAAAGATATGTGGATATACCTATTTCCTATATATACGTTTTAAGGTATCAGAATCAAGGGGGATGATGAACTTTCGTATTTTGAATTTCATGCGATTTTGGAGTGCATTTTCATTGCAAGCCAAATAGTCGTTTAATGTTCATTTCTGCACTATTAAACCTCTCATTATTGCTATAACCGCAAGCATTACGAACTGCGGATTATTAGCCTAATGAGTGTGGCTAATGGAATTGACTTCTATTGGTGGAACGCACTCTTCCAAGTGTAATCCGCGGCATCCATTACTCTTCATGAACTAATTAAAAAGATTCTATATAACAGGAAGATCTCCCGCCAAATTCCGCTTTGAATAAATTGTATAATTTCTTCCCTATCAAACCTGTTACATCATAAATTTAGAAATCTACCTTATAAGCCATCCATAATCCTGCCTGCAATCCACAATATAGTCAACGTACACCGTCTGATCCTTGCGATCAACTGCTTGGGATACCCTGGCCCCGGTTCCTGGTTAGAACCTTTCATTTTCCTGTAACCATCTTATCCCAAACGCCATTTTTAAATGGTCGTTGTAACTCACATTCCCCGCCCAGCCAGTGAAAACCACTGGTTAATCGTATCCGCCAGTTTGATTTCATCGCATATAGCCGCAATTAGCGGAGCTGCTCCGGTTTCCACGATTTGTATACTGGAAATCAGGCTTTCATGGCGATCCTCCCGTAACGTTATATCTCTATGGGCGCGGAAAATGAGATGAATGCTGCCTATTCGAAAATATTATTCCGATAAGTAAGATCAGCGATATGACTATCTCTGGATACGCCAGGATGCTCCGACCAACTTCTGTTCGCAACCATATTCACCGAGTTGCCGGTCACCACCACCCGAAGAGCATTGATCTGGTATATAAGATAGCGCCAGGGCAGGTCAATAACATTGTTTTCGATAACAGTAGTTCCGTAACGGTTATCTCCAGAGACTCCGTGATCCTTTTGCCTCACCAGATAAAAGGGGTTGGTCAACAGCCCATTCCGGGAATATATGTGGTTATCTCGTATGACATGGACCTTGTCGGTATAATCGGCTTCATCCAGCACGTGAAAGTATAAAAGCGCTCCGCCGATTCTCTCACATACGAATGTGTTGCCCGCAATCTCCATCTCCGCTACCGGTAAGCACGAGTCAGGTAAACGGAGGTCATGGATTTCAAATCTGTTATTGATGATTCTATATTGGGAACAGTTTGTCGTCAGGCTGATAAACTCCACCCAACTGGACCCCAAATCCTGAGCCAACCGGTCGCCAGATCCCTGAAGAAATCTGGTGGCCAACTGCGCCGAGCACATGGAAATGTAAGAATACTCAGTGATATAGGTGTTGTTTTCGTAATAACGCTTCACATCGTGGGAGCCGCCTGCAACATAGGCCGTGCGTTGGGGTACGGCGTCATTGGGACCGCCCTTGGACTTAAGAAGGGTGTTGTATTGCTTGTCGGGATTAAAATTGAGGTTGTTTTTCCAGGTGTTGCCTCTATAGGTCAAGTTCTCGCAGCTGAGATATGAGTCATAGAGCGCCGCCCCGCTGCCACTGCCGCTGTAGAATTTCATTCCTTCGATATGGTTGCCTTCATAAATACAGTCAATGCCTTCAAACAGGACAAAGCAGTAGTAGTCATTGTTGGTCGGTTCTCCCCACCAATCGTCATCGCAGGTCACCCGGTTATTTCTTGCCACCAGCGACTTTTTGGCCTCATACATTTCGCTTATATATGGCGTATCGTTGGTGATGCCGCTGGTGAAAAATGTGTAGTCAAAATTATTGACGGTATTATCCTCCAGCACTATCTTTGCGCAGGGCACATCGTCAAGCCGGATGAAAGATACACCTGCGTTTTCAACTGTGTTATGGATAAAATACAGCTCGCTTATACCGAATGAATGAGTAGCGGGATGCAGCCGGGTTTCACCATCATATTCAAGGAGCCTGATCCAACCTGAAAACGTGTTGCTTTCAAAGACCATTCTATCGGAAAGACAATCGGAAGCAATTTCCATGATCAGTCTGGGATCGGTTCCAACCTGGGAGAATTTGATCCGGGATACATAAATGTTTACTTTGTCGGCGATATCAAACAAGGGGCGGCTGTTTTCCAGTCTAAATTCTGCGTTGGGGGTAATGCCGGTCAAATCCATGGTTGCCTTGGAAACGGAACCCTGGTCCGAATCATCGAGGTAATAAACCCCGTCTACAAGTATTCTTTTACCCTCGCGTACCGCCTGGTGCAGCAAGGTTGTGTTGCGCTGGCCGGCTCCAGCGCTGTTGGGTACCATGCCCAGGGCTGTGCAGCTGATATCTTCGCCTGGGTCCGGGTTGTGCAAATCAGCGGGATTGGTCGGGGCCGAATTGCTGGCGCTGTCGCCAGTACTGGTGCCAGTACTGCCATTCGATACCGGAGTTTTGCCCTCCCACAGAATACTGGCGGTAACGAAAAGCACAATGAGCCCTATAGATAATAGCAGGATCCCAGACTTCTTCATAAATACCTTCCCCCCGGTTGGTCCTGGCCCCACCAAAAACATTTGGCCTGACCGGCAGCTAATCGATTCCTGCCGAGCCATTCGAACCCATCGCAGTCGCCTGCAATCGTTCGTTCAAATAGTGCCTGTACATACTTTTACTATTGAGAAGTATTTGATACTGAGTCAACAAACCCGAACCAACCAAATTCAGAGCGGCAGCTTTTTGCAACAACCAGTTTCCCGGCGGATTTATCAACGGAGCGATCCGGGGGGATATGGCCAGCACCCGGGAACAGGGAACCATCTCGAACCGCATATTGGTCTTGAACCGATCCAGTTCCTTTTTCTCGATGTAAGAGGATAGTCCCGCCGATATGCGAATGCTGCCTTCTGACTCAATTCTATCATTAATGAAGACAAAATAAATTGCATTCATGGGACAATGGGCGGCGTACTCGCGGTCCATATAGGGATAATACACATAATATTGGCCGTTCACCTTCATGAACACGGCATAAGCCGCTAGAACGTCATCGACGTAGGCGCCCCTGACGTGAACGTCATCCGCATCGTATAGTGTTGTGA
>JAAYJY010000120.1 GCA_012522705.1 Syntrophomonadaceae bacterium
CGGGAATCTGGTGCTGCTTGTTTCTGGTAAACCACCAGGAACGGGTAGCAGTCTCGGGAGTGGCCGGCAACGGTTCATTGGGCTCCGGTTCCGGGGCAGGTTGCGGCTCCGGGGCAGGTGCAGGCTCTGGCTCCGGGGCAGGAGCAACCGGTTCTGCAATACTGTTCTCCGGCGAGTTGTTGGCCGGAGGAGGGGGCAGGATAGAGGATGGTTTGCAGCCTGCCAGGCTGCCCAGTATAATCAATATAATAGCGATTACAAGATGCTTGCTGTACTTGTGCAACTCTATATCCTCCCTTGTCGACTATGGTATTTGCAAATTAAAACACATTTCGGCCTAATTATATCTTATATACTAATTTTAGACCTACTGTTTGCAACTTAGCCATAGTATTTGCTGGTACCGTAAAAACCGGCTTCACTTCTTGTGTCGGGGCTCTTTTTGGTTGAGGGTAATCATTTGAATAGATCCAAATACAATATAAATGCGGTCCGCCTCTTGATCCTTCCGCTGCTGGGATTGCTGCTGCTGCTGGTGATCGGGGCCGCCAATCGCCACCTGCTAACCGTTTCTTCCGGGTCGGTGATTCATACTTATATGGCCAGTTTTGTGAAGGGGGAGATAGGCACCGGTTATGGGAAACCCACCGCTGGAACCGTTCCTTTTTCACACCTTGAACCCGGGGATATTGTCCTGGGGGGATGGCCCAACACCGCCTATGGGCGATTTTCCCATGCCGGTCTCTATGTGGGGGACGACAGGCTGTTGGAAGGCTACGTGGATTACGGCTTGAGTATACAGGCAACCAGCACTTACGCGCACTATTCCCGGATCTGTCTGCTACGGGTCAATGCTCCGGCCGAGGTCAAGGCGAAAGCGGTAGAATATGCCCTGGAAAAGGAAAAAAAGATGTTCTATCCATTGGCATTCAAAGACGGGGATCGGCTTTGGAACTGCACCAAGATAATCTGGCGGGCCTATGCGGCTCAGGGGATAGACCTGGACGAAACAGGGGATTTGTGGATCGCTCCGGAGAGTTTGGCTGAAAGTCGCTGGGTGAGCGTTATCTATGCAAAGGGGATTTAAAAATTATTTTGGCACTGACAAGGGCTTATATAATCCATATCAGCGCTATCATCGCCATAGGCCTGGCTATGTATTTTCCTGGCTTGGATATTGTCCTGGCGCTGGTCTATCTTTACTTGGTATATAAGGAAGCGGGCTACTGGCGCCAAAGCCTGAACCGGGCGGGAATGGCCTCGGTAGCCTTACTGTGGCAGGCGCCCGGTTATCTGCTGGGAGGAGCAATACTGCTAACGGCGGAATCCATATCCCAGTTTTCCTATTATTACATCTTTATGCTGGAATTATGGGGCACGCCCCTGTTGCCATTGTTTTCCCTGCTGCCGGCCTGGACCCTGCTGGACCGCCCTCTTTATTACTATCTCTTATTTATGCTGGTACCATGCTTGTCTCTCCATTACTATTACCCGGCCCTAATTAAAAAGAAGACTAAAAGTCGATCCGCCGGTTCCAATTAATTGCCACCGTGTTGCAGTGACAGTAAATTTTCCCCAGCGGATCGATCTATTAAAGAAACAGCTTTGGTTGTTATTCCTTGCGGAATTCAAGGTATCCAATTTAAGATTTATCCCTTGCGGGGACTTAAACTTTTGTCGCGACTCCTTACAACCTTCGCTGCTTCTGAGTATATTGTGCACACTTCTCCCACCATTATTCTGTAAAGAATAGGTAATATTAGGGGCCTGAATTCTGGTTCTAATCGACTGGGAGCATTATGTATATTGTATTCATTATCGAAGGAATTAAAGATCACTATAGGCTTTTTCGATATCCACTTGAGTGGTATAGAAAATGTTGCATATGCAGGCATCTGAGTTTCTGTTGGTTGGTACAGATGTCTGGTTATCCGGGCAAATCTCTGAATTCCTTGGAAATGTTTATAGATCATGGAGTTGGCCACGGCTCGGGATGGGTCAATAACTTGGCACTCCCGGCACCGGTGGCATTGAGCTTGCATTTAAATTCACAATTAAAAGGGTGTGAATGCACTGCTCTGCCAATAATATATCCTTATCAAATAAGGGGAAATGTGCTACAATATTTTGCATTCTAAGCCTTTTAGGTCGACTTTTGGGTCGAACTTTTGTGTTTTATAAGAGGCTTGGATTGAAAGGGGAGAGAAACACTTGGGGAATTCTGTTTTGCTGTCTCCAACCGATAATAATCAAAAAGCCTTAATCAAAAAACTTGAACAGGAAGCCGGCACCAGCATCAGCCTGTGTTACCAGTGCGGCAAATGCACGGCTGGATGTCCGGCGGCGTTTGCCATGGACTATCCCCCCCGTCAGGTAATCCGCATGCTGCAGCTGGGACTGACCGATATGGCTTTAAACAGTAACAGCATCTGGATCTGCGCCTCCTGTGAGACCTGTTCCAGCCGCTGCCCGCGCGGGGTGGATATAGCCTCCCTGATGGACACCATGCGGCGTGAAGCCTTGAAGCGAGGCAAGACGGACAAGAAGGTGGCAGAGTTCAATAAGGCCTTTTTATCCAATGTGAAAAACTTTGGCCGCACATTTGAAGCGGGATTATTGCTGCGGCACAACCTGGTCACGGGGCAGCCTTTCAAAGACATGGAACTGGGCCTGCCCATGCTGAAGCGCGGCAAAGCCAGCCCGCTGCCCCACATGATAAAAGGACGCCAGGAGATGAAGAAGATCTTCGAGCGAGTTAACCAGTTCGGGGGTGAGCAATAATGAAATTTGCCTATTATCCCGGCTGCGCGGCAGAAGGCAGCGGCATCGAATATCATATGTCGGTGGAGCGCACTGCCGATATTTTGGGCTTTGAAATAGAGGAACTGGAGGATTGGAATTGCTGCGGGGCCACCTCGGGCCACAACACCGACAAATTGCTGTCGGTGGCCCTGCCGGCCCGCAATCTGGCCATTGCCGAGCGCAGCGGCCTGAATATGATAGTATCTCCTTGTGCCGCCTGTTACAGCCGCCACCGTTACGCGGAACATGCCATCCAGCACGATCCGGAGATGCGCAGCAAAGTGGAACAGGTATTGGAACTGGAATTGGAAGGCAGCACCGAGACCCTTTCCATCCTGGATGTGCTGGTCAATAAGATCGGCACTGAGGCTATAGCTGCCAAGGTGGTCAATCCAATGACTACCATGAAGGCGGCCTGCTATTACGGGTGTCTGCTGGTACGGCCGGTCGAACACACCGGTTTCGACGACCCGGAAGACCCCCAGACCATGGACCGCATAATGAAGGCCTTGGGCGCCGACCCTATAGATTGGTCCCACAAGACCGAATGCTGCGGGGCAGCCCTGGTTACTTCACGGCCCGATGTGGGCAATCCGATGC
>JAAYJY010000011.1 GCA_012522705.1 Syntrophomonadaceae bacterium
CATCATGATGACCCAACTCTCATAATGAGAACCTATATGAGATGGATTTGTTCCGGATCAACCGCCAGGATAACCTCCGACCCCACTGTCAGAGAGAGTTTCTGCCACTCTTTTCTTGATAGTGAGACCTGCCAACGCCCGTGCCCGGAGCAGGTCAAATCGATCCGGGAACTGTTGGGGACAATTTTTTCTACCATGGCGTTCCAGCGATTGGCTTGGCCCGTGCCAGGCTGGGTCGATACCTCGATTTGCCAAGAGTGCAGGACCATGGACACCTCGTTGGGAGCTTGACCGAGCGGCAGGGGTTTGGTTAAAGGCCCCAGGCTCCAATCCTGTTCGTTGTCGTTGAACCAGAAGGCACCATCTTGTATGTGGATTCTACCACTGATAATGTTGTCTATCTGGAGAAATTGCGCCACCCAATGGGAGTCGGGTTCATCAAATACTTCCATCGGTTCACCCCGCTGCAGGATCCGGCCCTGGTTCATCACGATCATCTGGGTACCCAGTTGCAATGCCTCATCGAAATTGTGAGTGACATGGATTATGCCTATGCCTTCGGTCTTATGGATCTCCTGCAGTAAAGACCGCATCGAATCCCGGGTCTGGGGATCAAGCGCGGATAAGGGCTCGTCCAGCAGCAAAACCGAAGGGTTGATCAATATCGCCCGGGCCAGTGATATCCGTTGTTTCTCTCCGCCGCTCAAGGATACCGGGTAGCGATTGAGCAGATGAGCGATCCCCATATAATCAACCAGCCGGTCCAGTCTCTTTAAGGTATCTCTTTCCCTATGCTTTTTTTGCGCCCGGGCCCCAAACAGTATGTTTTCTTTGGCATTTAAGAAAGGATAGAGCAGACTATCCTGATAGGCAAATCCAAACCCGCGTTCTTCCGGGGGCCTGGTGCTGATGTCTTCTGTTGCCAGCATTATCCGGCCAGACTCTGACTTGCGCAAACCGGCCAGGGTCTCAAGGAGCACGGTCTTCCCAGCTCCGCTCGATCCCACTATGATCAGGTAGTCATTTTTCGACAAAACAAAGGCAATGTCCTGGAGCTTGAATTTGCCGCAGCGGACATTGAGTCCGGATACTTCCAGCAAAGCGGATTTCATACGGTAACCTCACTACGGGTCACTATTTTTAATAATACGAGCACCAACAGCGCTATGATCAACATCACGATCGCAGTGGCAATGGCGAACTCCATATCACCGATGGACATGTTCAGGAACACAGCTACCGACAGGGTCTCGGTCTTCATGCGGGTGATGCCGGCCAGCATGGCAGTGGCTCCGAATTCACCCAGAGCCCGGGCCCAGGCCATCATAATCCCGCCCAACAATCCGCCCCTGGCCAATGGCAAGGTAACCTTGATAAATACCCGCGCGGGTGAAAAGCCCAGAGTTCGGGCGACCTTTTCCATGCGCTGATCAATGCTGCTGAAGGCCTGTACAAAGCTTCGAATAGCAAAAGGAGCTGCAATAAACCACTGGGCGATAACCACACCCAGCTGGGAAAAGACTGCGTTTATCCCCACTCGCGCCAACTGCTCCCCCAACAAAGGGCCGAAGAAAATAAGCAAGGCGATGCCGCTTACCAAAGGCGGCAGAACGATGGGAATATCCAATAGGGTATCGATCAAGGCTCTGCCGGGAATATGGTACCGGGACAAAACATAGCCACTGGGCAGAGCCACCACCACCGCCAGCAACGTGGCGATGGCTGAAGTCTGAAGGGTAAACCTGATGGCAAAATGAAATTCCGGTTGTCTCAAGACTACCGCCATTGATCCGGGGTCGGTATAGGTGAGTAAACCAGCGATGATCAACAGCAGGAATAGGATCAGCAAAATGAATATCAACCAGAAGACATTTAAAATCCCATTATATTTTATATCCTTATGAATTCTTGATATTGAATCCATATTTTTCGAATGCTGCCGGGCCGTTTTCCTTTACGAACATCAGGAAATCATTGGCCTGTTCTTTGTCATTGGCAAATACCAATGAAGTGATGGGGATTTCATCGATAATGTTTATCTGGGGATCGATTTCAACCATGGTTATGCTGTCTTTTTCTTTGAACGCGTTACTGTATTCGACGATACCGGCATTGCCCTGCCCCATCTTGATGGCGGCCATCACTTTAGCCGGACTCTCCAGGCTGGCAGCCAGATTGTTCTCTATCTCGGCCGTCTTACCGGTCTTATCAAATACTCTAGTGACTGTCTTGCCAATGGCGGTTGCGTTTTTATCGGGCATGACCAGTTTCACTCCCGGTTTGGCGAGATCCTCGACAGAAGCTATTTGGGCAGGATTATCCTTGGGAGTCACTATTATGGGGGTGTGATAGGCGATCGGCCCCGCCACCTGATCGATGAAACCTTTTTGCTGGGCCTGCTCTACAAAAGGCATACCGCCGGGCATGTAAATGTCTCCCTTTTTCGCGGTTTCCACCTGGTTAAGCAGCGCACCTGAATTTTGGAAGGTCATCTCCACCTTTACGCCGGTTTTTTGCTCGTAAGCGACAGCCAGATCGGTTAGCGGTTCCTTTAGATTGGCCCCTACATAGGCAAACAATGTTTTGGGTTCTTGCGGTAGCTGCTGTTGCTGCCCTTGCTGCGGGTGTTCGGCAGGTGGCTGGTTGCTGCAGCCACCCACCAATAAAAGGCCGAAACACAGCAGCAGCACCAGCAAAGTCCCGATACCGGATTTGATTTTAGGGAACATCTTTTTCATCCTCTCCTCCATGTGTAAAATTATACCTAAAACATAACATAACCTGGCTTAATAAGACAATAACCGCATCCAACAAATAATTATCTTAGACAAAACATAACTCTATTAGGCTTAACCCTAGATGCTTGAGGTCAGAATCGGGGGCAGAGTCGAGATCCCGCCAGTCAGCGCCAGATACAGGGGCCCCAAAGAAAAAAACCTGCCTTGGCAGGTTTATCGGGCAGAACTTGGTTTATTAGGTCTTGGGTAACGATGCTGCTCGGTCCCCAGGATGGTCTGGATTATCCTTGGCCACACTCGGTGGCCGAGCCCACCAAAATCTCCAACCCATGCCCCAAGGCGGGCAGGATGGCCTCCAGTGATTCCCGCACTCCCTTGACACTGCCGGGCAGGTTGATTATAAGAGTGTTGCCTCTTATCCCGGCTGTGGCCCGGGACAACATAGCATGGGGTGTCTTCTGCAATCCGTACAGGCGGATGGCCTCCGGGATCCCCGGTGTCAGACGCTCGATCACAGCCAGGGTTGCCTCGGGGGTCACATCCCGTCGGGAAAAACCCGTCCCCCCGGATGTAAAGATCACATCCAGACGCTGTTGGTCACAAGCATGGATAAGTTTCTCGATTATGATATCCCGCTCATCGGGGATGACCTCATAATAATCGAACTGAAAACCGCTGCCGGCCAGCATATCCTGTATCTCCCGGCCGCTGCGGTCTTCGCGCTCGCCCCGCGAGCCTTTGTCGCTCATTATCAATATACCGGCTTTGAACATCATCACAGCAACACCTCCACTGCATCACCTGGTCTGATCAGACCGCCTTTGATCACCTGGCAAAAAAGGCCTTCATAGGGCAACAGGCTGACGCCAAGGGTATTGGTGACCAAACTAGAATTGTCCTCCTTGCCGATCTGGGTCACCTTGAGAATCGTGTGGGGACCTATTCTCAGTCGGTCGCCCACCGCTACCCGGGACAAGTCGATACCCTCGATCAAAAGGTTCTCCGCGAACTGCCCCGGTCCGATATCAATGCCCTTCTCCTGGCTGATGCGCTGCACGCTCTCCCAGCTCAGGCAGCTCACCTGCCGGCCCCAATCACCGGCATGCCCATCATTTTGGAGGCCAAAACCGGTGACCACCTGGGCTTCCGGAACCTCTAGCTTGATCTGGCCCCGGTCCGGGTTGATACAAATGGAATGGAGCCTGCCCCGGCCCAACGGTCTGATGACCTCCCGCTGCAGATGGCCGCTCTTGCCGCCCTCCTTCTCCAGCAACTGAATGCTGGATATTTCCATCCAGCGGTCGACCGCCTTACACATGTCGTAGACGGTCAGGGCCGCTGTCGTGACCGCAGTTATGGCTTCCATCTCCACCCCGGTTTTGCCGGTGGTCTTCACCACCGAATAGATGGTCAGGGTCGATTTGTGCTCATTGAATTCGAAGTCTATGTCCACCCCGGTCAGCATCAGCGGGTGGCACATGGGAATGAGCGCGGCCGTCTGCTTGGCCCCCATCACCCCTGCCACCTGGGCCACGGCCAGCACGTCTCCCTTTTTTACCACTCCGGCACGGATAGCCTTGAGGGTCTCGGGCAACATATGCACTACCGCCTGAGCCCGTGCTATCCGGTTGGAATCGACCTTGGTGCTGACATCCACCATGTGGGCATGACCCTGTTGGTTGATGTGAGTGAAGCTCACCTTTTAACCCCCTATCTGGTACATCTTGCGGTGGTTCGCGGCTCCCCAGCCGTTATTCATATTATGCTTGTCCGGCTTGTGTTTAATCGTCTCCATAAATATCTGCCCCAGCTGTTCATCGCTGGCGCCATGGTGCATGGCTTGTCTCAGGTCCACCTCGCGCTTGTCGTAAAGGCAGCCCCGCAGGCTGCCCTCGGCGGTCATGCGGATACGGTTGCATTCAGCGCAGAAGTGATTGCTCATGGGACTGATAAAACCCACCGAACCCTGACCGCCTTCCAGCTTGTGATATCGGGCCGGACCGCTGCCCCTGATCTTCTTGGCCCCGGCCAGTTGGTATCGCCGGGCGATCATATTCTTGGTCTCCCGGGAAGTGATTATGTTATCCCGGTTCCAATACTTGAGGTCACCAATGGGCATGAATTCGATAAAACGCACATGCAGCGGCAACTTATAAGCCAGGTCGGCAAAATCCATTATCTCGTTGTCATTGAACCCCCGGATCAAAACCGTATTGATCTTGACCGGATGCAGGTCAAGGCTCAAAGCCCTGTCGATGGCGTTCTTCACCAGGTCCAGGTTGCCCACCCGGGTAATATACTCAAACTTCTCCGGTACCAGCGAATCCAGGCTGAAGTTGACCCGGTCCAGCCCGGCCGCTTTCAGTTCCTCGGCCATGGCGGAGAACAGTATCCCATTGGTGGTCAATGATATATCGTCGATCTCGGGGATTTCCTTAATGTATTGGATCAGCCGGGTCACGTTTTTCCTGACCAGGGGCTCTCCTCCGGTCAGTCTCACCTTGCGGATCCCGGCCCCGGCCGCTATCCTCACCAGCCGGGCTATCTCCTCCAAAGACAGGATGTCGACATGCGGCAGTTTCTCCACCCCAGCAGACGGCATGCAGTAACGGCACCGTAAATTGCAGCGATCGGTAATCGAAATACGCAAATAATTGATATTGCGGCCATGTCTGTCAACCATCGTTTATCCTCCCCCATCATGCCCCTTGTTTGATCCGGTGCGGGCATGTCCACCTTAGAAACAACCCAGTTCACAAGCAGTTATCTTGATCGGGGCTTCACTGCAGACCTTACCTACTTGGCTGGCGGGTATACCCAGGTTCTCGGCCAGCTCCCGGGCTTCCAGGCAGGTGATGGACCCATCCGGGGCCAGTTCCTTGATCTTTTCCAACAGCAGTTCTTTGTCCATGTCTCCAACCCTCCCAAAAAAATAAGCGTCTCCAGACGCATACCGGCTCCGCTACTTTTTAGCGCCACTCCTTTCCCACAGGAGGCGTAAGCGTTTCCCCTCACACCCTATCGTTCAACCGCCCTGGCGTGGCGATACGCTGTAGGCTGGTTGAATCGGAGCCTCTGCAATTGTGTTTCCATTATACAATACCCCCTGTCCCTCTAGCAATGATGAACAATATTATCCACATCGATCATCACCGGCCGACTACCGGATCAGAAGAAATCCCAGTTGACAGCTAGCTCCGACCGTTCGGTGACGATCCAATCCATGGCCACGTCCGCCTCATGGGGCAGTACCGTGTCTATCACCTGGAAATCGTACCCAACTCCGCATATGAATGTCCGGGAGCTAAGCGGCTTGAGGAAACGGTCATAATAGCCTTTCCCATAGCCCAGCCGGTAGCCCTTGCCGTCAAATACCAGCCCGGGCACGATGACGGCATCGATGCCGGCCAGAGGGAACGGGTCACCCAAGGGCTCACGGATCCCGAAGCTGCCCCGGCGGGTGTTTGCCCAGCTGGTCAGCTCTACCGCCACCATGGTTCCGTCGCTCTCCACCCGGGGGAAGAGCACGGTGCGGCCCTCTGCCGACAATCCCTCCAGCCATGGGACCAGATCGACTTCATTGCCGAAGGAAGCAAACCCCATTATGGTAATGGCCCCCCGGACAGGCGGCAGGATCATCAATTTGACAGCGATAGCCCGGCTGTAATTCTGCACTTGCTCCGGGGTCATCCGTGCACGTCGTTCCTGCATCTCCCGGCGCCAAGTCTGGCGCTGCTCTCGGGCGCTAACCATGGGAATCCCTCCCTCCAGCGGATGAAAGCCTCCAGATATAGATGATGAGGCCGGCCGCCAGAATCAACAGCGAATACACCTGCGCTATGGACAGGGGGCCATAGAATATCCAGTTTTCCCGGAAGAACTCGATGACGAAACGATAGATGGCATAACCCATCAGGTAGCCGGCAAATATCTGCCCGTCAAAGCGGCGGCGGGGGTAATACCAGTAGAGAAACCCGAACAGCAGCAGGTTGAGGGCGGAGCTAAACAACTGGGTGGGGTAGCGGTGGAAATCGTCCACCTCCGGGAATACCACGGTACAAGGGGCATCGGATACCAGTCCGAAGCAGCAGCCGTTGAGAAAACAGCCGATCCTGACTATGGCGTAGGCCAGGGCCAGGTAGGGAGCCATAATATCGGCCATCTGCCAGAAGGGATAGCGCTTGACCCGGATATAGATAATGAAGGC
The DNA here is from genome assembly GCA_012522705.1 of Syntrophomonadaceae bacterium. Lineage (GTDB taxonomy): Bacteria > Bacillota > Syntrophomonadia > Syntrophomonadales > Syntrophomonadaceae > PHAA01. Next base: position 6,946 of record JAAYJY010000011.1, read on the forward strand.
CAAAACCCCAGCGGTAAAGCCGCCATACCATACCAGCCCCTGGAATCCGCCGTTGCTCAAACTGAAGAAAATGGCGGGGCGGGCCAGAAACTCCTGCCATTCAAACATGGCGATATAGGCCAGTCGACTCCCCAGCAGACCTGCCAATACCAAGATAACCGCCAGATCCAAGGCTTGGTCAGGATCGTAGCCCTCCTGTTTAAACCGCCGGCTGATGCCAAAAACGGCGACCAGTACTGCTACCGCCATCATGAATCCCCATGCATATACTTTTACCGGGCCAAGGTCTACCAGTACCGGATACATCGGTGTCAGCACCTCCACAATATTTATCCACAGGATACCATTATGCTATATTTCGGCCTTCCCTAAACCACCCGGGTCGCATGCCTGGCGTTCAAAACTGTTAAACCCCGATTTTATAATTATCAACAGAGTTTTCCACAATGTCCACAAGCGGGATCATAAGGAAAACCCGCTGGGCTGTGCATTAAGGTCTAACCCGGCGAAGTGGCCCTGGAGAAAATCATGGTAAGCCTGTCCGGCCACCATGGCCGCATTATCGGCACACAGGGGCAGTGAAGGGCAACACAGCCGGTAACCGGCCTTCGCGGCAGCCCGGCCCAATTGCCGCCTCAATTCCTGATTGGCGGCTACCCCTCCGGCGATCAGAATGGTTTGCATCCCGTAGTCCTCAGCGGCTCGGATGGTCTTGTCGACCAGCACCTCCACCAGGGCAGCCTGGAATTCAGCGGCGATATCGGCGGGGCTGCCCCCCTGGAGTTGTACTTTTCTCCACAGGTTCATGGTGGCGGTCTTAAGACCAGAGAAACTAAATTGGTAATCGTGGCGGTCCAAAAACACCCGGGGCAGTGCGTAACGGCCGGGCGTCCCCTGCCGGGCCGCCTTCTCCACCGCCGGTCCGCCCGGGTACCCCAGTCCCAAAAAGCGAGCTACCTTGTCGAAGGCCTCACCGGCAGCATCATCCTTGGTGGACCCGATGACGGTGTAATCGCGGGGTCCCAGCATCCGCAGGAGGCTGGTGTGACCGCCGGATACCACCAGGCAGATAGCGGGAAACCCGATCCCCTCATGCTCCAGGAAATTGGCATAGATATGACTCTGCAGGTGGTTGACGGCGATCAGCGGACGCTGCAGGCCATAGGCGAAGGCCTTGGCAAAGGACAGCCCCACCAGCAGGGCTCCGATAAGGCCGGGAGCGGTGGTCACCGCCACCGCATCGATAGCCGGGTAGGCCAGCCCCGCCTGCCGGAAGGCGGCATCCACCACCACGGCGATATTCTCGATATGCTTGCGCGACGCTACCTCGGGCACCACACCCCCGAACTGTTCGTGGATAGCCACCTGGGAATTGACTACGTTGGCCAGCACCTCCCGGCCGTTTTTTACCAGGGCGGCGGCGGTTTCGTCGCAGGAGGTCTCCACCCCCAGGATAATGATGTCTTTCACTTTATATCCCTACTCTATGTTCTGAAATCAAATCCACATCGTTGTCTTCATGGAGGTGCTTGACCATGATCAAGGCGTCCTCCTGGTTGTCGCTGTAGTAATTTTTACGGATGGCCGCATGGATATAACCCAGGCCCGAATAAAGCTTCAGGGCAGCCTGGTTGGAGGGCCGGACCTCCAGAAGCATCATGCTGGCGCCTTTTTGGCGGGCCTGTCTCTCCTGGGTCAGCATCAGGGTGCGGGCGATGCCCTGACCCCTGAACTTGGAGGCCACCGCCACATTGGTAAGATGGGCCTCCTCCATGACCGTCCACATGCCTATGTATCCTGCTACCTCTCCCGCCCAGTCGCAGACCAGGTAGTCAGCATAGGCGTTCTGCAGTTCCCCTTCATAGGATTGGCGTGACCAGGGCAGACTGAACGATTCATTTTCGATAACCATCAACTTGTCCAGGTCCCGGACGGTCATTTTCCTGATCATGAATGCATGGTTCAGCACTTACAGCTCTCCTTTTCCCAGTTTCCTTTCCGCTTCCGACAAACGTATATAACGGGGGCGCATGGTCATCACCGGTTCGTATTGCTCCCGGCCGGCTTTGACCAGAGCCAGGCTGGCCAGGGCGGCGGCCCGCGGCAGCATCAGATGGGCCGGTGCGATTTTCAACTGCTCCCCCAGTTGTGATTGGAAGATCTCTTGGTAGGGCTCATAACCGTCCCCCAGCAAGACGATTCCAGGGCACCCCTGCTGCCGGGCCAATTGCAGAGCGGAGCGGGCAAACTCCTCTGCCGGGCAGGCGACCTCGGCGCCCAGCAGCCGGGGGTAAGGTCCGCGGTGGTCGTAGCAGGCGCCGTATACCTCCTGGCGGCGCGCATTAAACACCGGACAGACCAGGTGGTCAGTGAAGCAGATATTATGGGCCAGGGTTTCCAGAGCGGACAGGCCCACTACCGGCAGGCCCGCGGCCAGGCTCAATCCCTTGACGGCCGCCATGCCGATGCGCAGACCAGTAAAAGAGCCCGGGCCCATAGTCACCGCCAGAGCGTCCAGCTCCCCCAGTGAGGTTTGGCAGCCCCGCAGGGTCTCATCCACTAGCGGCATGAGCATTTCGGAATGGGTCTGTTTGAAGTTTATGAAGCTTTCCCGCATCAGGATCCCATCCCGCAGCAGGGCTACCCCGGCCACGGGAGTGGAACTATCGATCGCCAGAATCAACAATGTCTCTCAACCTCTCCAGTTTAGACTGGTATTGGGCCCCTTGGGCCGAAATATGCACCCGGCGGGGCAGATCATAATCATCTTCGCACAGTTCTATATCTACCCCCAGAGCTTCCCGGGGCAGTATTGTTTCACCCACCTGAGGCCATTCCAGCAGGGAGATACCCCCGCCTTCCAGGTAATCGTCCAGTCCCAGGTCGGCCAGGTCCGCCGTATCCAGTCGATAGAAATCAAGATGGTAGATCGTGGGCGCACCGGGGTAGACGTTCATCAGGGTAAAGGTGGGACTGGTGACCGGGCCTGCATATCCCAGCCCCCGGGCTACGCCCCGAACCAGGACGGTCTTGCCGGCTCCCAGTACCCCCCTTAAATAAACGACATCGGAGGGGCTTAAAACAGCGGCCAGGGCCAAGCCCAATTCCAGCATCTCATCGTCATTGTGTACGATCAAATCCATACTTACTCCTTGGCTGAACTCTGTCCGCCTGTCCCCCGGTATTCATCCCGGATCAATTTGAAGTCTTCCCAGACCGGCCGCTTGTAGTCGGGGTTGCGCAGCAGGGCGGCGGGATGGTAGGTTGCCATTATCCTTATCCCCGCCCGGGCGAACCAGCGGCCCCGCACTTGAGATATGCGGGCCTTGGGATCGATTATAGCCTGGGTGGCGGCCGACCCCAGGCAGACTATCAGCCGAGGCTGGAGGAGACGGATCTGGGCCTCCAGATAAACCCGGCAAGCCTTTACCTCATCCGGATTGGGCAGCCGGTTGCCTGGGGGACGGCATTTGACCACATTGGTGATATAGACCTCGGGCCGGTCAAATTCAGCCGCCGTCAGTATTTTATCCAGCAGCTGCCCCGCCCGGCCTACAAAGGGGACGCCCTGCTCATCCTCATCCTTGCCCGGGCCTTCCCCCACGAACATTATCCCGCACTCCAGGCTGCCGGTCCCGAAAACCACCTGCCGGCAGGTGCTCCGCAATATACAGCGCTGACAGCCGCGAGCCATCGCCTGCAATTCTTGGCAATCCTTGATATCCGGATATCCCTCTCCCGCCTTTAGTCCGGGCAGAAAAGGGGTCCCGCTCTTATACGGCGGTGCGGATGGTATTATTGCCGGCGGCGGATTCAATTCACCAAACAATCCTGGTTGTTCATCAGCCATGGTATCCCCTCCCCCACCATTGACTCTCCACTATAATAAACATTGCCAATGTAAAACCGCCTATCACAGGCGGTTATTTTTCCAATATTATATATCATTCCCGGCCAATATTAAAATCGGTCTCTGGGCGAGCTGCGCCGCGTCATCACCAAGCGGTCTCTTTCTCCAGCACCTGGTACAGATCGTCGAATCCATTGCCGATGCGCCAGAAGCTGATCCCCCCCAACCCGTTCTGCTGGACCAGTTCCAGCTTTTGCCCCAGGCTCTGCTCGTTTTCCAGCCAAATCTGGTGGGGGACCCGATTGGCATCGGTATAGGTATAGTAAGGGCTGCCGCTGGCCGAGTCGTAGTGGGCAGCTACCTCATAACGATCCTTCACCTGAGCCAGCTTGTCACGGGTCACTGTGACCGAAGTGACTCCCTGCCCCCAGTCGTACCCGTAGGTAGCCATGCCGATCAATAATTTGTCCGCCGGGATGCGAGCCTGGTTACGCATGTAACCGATGACCTCTTCCACCCACCACAGGGGGGCGACCGCTCCGGCCGCGGTAGTCTTGTAATGATAGTCATAGGTCATTACTATCACCTGGTCGGCTATCCCTCCAATGCGGGAGTACTCATAGGGGGTGGGCCAGTTATCCCCGGCCGTCCGGGCGAACACCGCCACCGAGAGCTCCTTGCCGGGGTCCAGGGCCGACTTCAGTTCGGATAGAAACTGGGTGAAATTGGGGCCATCCGCAGCGGGTATGAATTCGAAATCGATGTTGACCCCATCGTAGCCGTCCTGCTGGGCCCGGCGACACAGTTGGCCGATCAGATGAGCCCGCCGCTGGGGGTTGGAGAGCAGGGTATGGAGCCCTTCCTTGTCCATGAAGACCACGCTGGCATGAGCCTTGATCCCCCTTTGCCGCAGGAAGGACAGCACTTGATCATAATCATCCTGGTATTCGTACAAAAGATCCCCTTGGCTGTTGGTCTCAAACCAGCGCAGGGCTACATCGCTGAACAAGGCGGCATGGGCTTTGAGTTCCGGGAAACCACCCCAATAGTAATAGGCAAAGACCTTAGGGTCCGGTTGGCGGTGGCGCCTGAATTCGATGGACGCTTCATGGCGGCTGCTGTTCCAGCTGACTGCCCCGCCCAGGTGTTCGGCGAAGAAACGCAGGGGCAGGTAGGTGCGGTTCTGGTATATGTAGGGGGCACTGTCCAGTTGGTATTGCTGACCATCCACCAGCACCCCGTCGCTGCCGATGTGGAATTGGAAGGTCCGATCCAGGCAGGTCACATTTACCTGACGGGCAGCCCCGTTCCAGAGCACCGAACCTTGGAGAACCGGGTCTTCGGCTACAAACCGCAGCGGCACCATGACCCTCTGGTTGATGATCTGGGCCGGGGGGTCCAGCTCCCGGACCTGTCCGTTGATGCGGATACCCGGGGCCAAATTACCCAGAGCTGCGCTGGCCGGCACCAACAGCAGTAAAAGAGCCAAAATGACGTAAATTATCTTCCTCACTCATCTATCTCCTCATCTTACAATTACTTGAATAATTCGAAGATAGATGAAAAATTCCTTGATGTAAATTTTGACATAAAATAACCGCCCTGTTCCGCACTGCTGGTCGGTATCAGGACGGTCGTGATCGTTGGACGGTCAATGGGTATATTTGGCGCGCAAAAACAAACCGTTGAGGTCATCGGCGGGGATATGGACCATGTTTTCCTGGCTGACCACCGCCAGGATGACCATCTCTTCACCGCTCAACTCCTCTTGGTACGAACCCAATACGCAGATAGTCATCGGGCTGCCGTCCAAATAGACGGTAAACAGATCCCCTTTATTCAAATTTTTGCTCCCACCAGTTGCCATCCACCATTACCCTTTCCACCCGGGAACGGAAATCCAGGGGATGCCCGGAATATACAGCCAGATCGGCCCGTTTACCCGGTGTTATGGTCCCCAATTCGTGATCTAATTTGAGCATCTCCGCCGGGGTGCTGGTAATAGAAGCCAGGGCCGCTTCCTCCGCCAAACCTTCCCGCACTGCCAAAGCGGCACACACTCGCAGGTGTTCGATGGGAATAACCGGATGATCGGTTATGAAACAGAACCTGACTCCCCGCTCCGCCAGCAGGGCGGCATTGCGGAAAGATACCTCTTTCATCTCCACCTTGGCCCGGTTTGAAAACAGGGGTCCCAAAGCCACCGGTACATCCCGCTTGACCAGTTCATCTGCCACCAGGGCCGCTTCGGTGCCGTGCTGAAGCTGCATCTCGATACCGAATTCATCCTTGATGCGCAGTGCGGTCAGGATATCGTCGGCCCGGTGGACATGGAGCAGGAGAGGCATTTCCCCGCGCAGAACCTTGAAGATTGCCTCGTTGCGGTACAGTTCATTGGCTTTGAGATCCGGTTTATCCATGCAGCCGCGGGCGTTGAACAAGGCTTCCCGCAACAGGCTGGCGTTGGCCATGCGGGTCTTGGGCGCCTTCTTCTGAGCTCCATAGACCCTTTTGGGGTTTTCCCCCAGTGCCGCCTTCAAACCCCAGGGATTGCGGCATATCATCGCGGCTGGATTAAGGGCCAGAGTCTTCAGAAATACCGCCTGCCCGCCTAGTATATTGGCACTGCCGGGCATGCACATGGCCCTGGTCACGCCCCCCCGCAGGGCATCGGCAAAAGCCAGGTCCATAAAATTGATCCCGTCCACCGCCTGCAGCTGCGGGGTGATAGGGTCGCTGGTCTCATTGACATCGTCACCTTCAATGCGGTAGATCTCTTCATCCAGCCCTATATGGGTATGGGCATCGATCAGCCCGGGCAGGATGTATTTCCCTTGGGCATCCACCACCGCGGCGCCGGTCGGTATCTCCAGGTTTTCTCCCACCGCCTGGATAAACTGTCCCTCTACCAGTATGATTCCGCCCTCGATGACCCCGCCTTCCATGGTGATTATCCGGCTGCCTTGAATTGCTATCATGAAGTAGTACCTCCCCTGCAATAGTATCTTATGAACGCCGCCAATGGATAGTTCTCTCTTCCCCACTGCCATTATCTGCCCGGCCCAAAGTAGGTTGGGTTTAAATGCCGAGCTCCCCAAGGGCTCTAAATCGCGGCGCTGGCCACCAGCCCAGCAAACAAACGGGCTGAGTAGCGGTCCCCCAGGCATTCCGGGTGCCATTGCACCCCTACGCAGAAACCGGTCCCGGCCTTCTCTATGGCTTCCACGGTTCCATCCTCGGCCATAGCGGTAATGGCAAAACCCTCCCCCAAACGTTTGACGGCCTGGTGGTGGAAACTGTTGACCCATATTTGTTCCGACTGCATTATACCCGCCAACCGGCTCCCCGCTTCTATAAATATAGCATGGATGGGGTGATCCCGGGGGGCTTTTTGATTGTGGCCTTGGGGGGATCGGATGTGCTGCCGCAAGCTGCCCCCGGCCGCCACGTTTAGCAACTGGCAGCCCCGGCAGATCCCCAGCGTCGGCCGCTGCGCCTGCAGAGCCCGATGGGCCAGCCCTAATTCAAATCGGTCTCGCTGGGGGTCGATCTCGCCGCAGCAGGGCGACAGGTATTCACCCCACAGGGCGGGGTCGAAATCCCCGCCCCCGGTGAACAACAAAGCCTGACATAACTCCAGGTACTGGTCCAGTTCACTCTCCATCCGGGTCGGGGGCAGTAATATGGGCAGGCCCCCCGCCCGCTGCACCGCCTCCACGTAATAATCCTTGAACAGCATAACACGCTCACCGGGCTGGTTGCTCCCGGTTATTCCCACTATGGGCCGCAAAGTCATTCCTCCCCCGATCTTGCTCCCTGCCAACCGCCCAACTGGCAGGGCGGCGCATTTATCGTCCCCATGCCGCAGCCTGTTGGCGGGGCGGTAGCATAATCGCTTCCGCGCCGCAGCCCATTCATCCCCACAATCTAAAAAGAGGCATGAAAAAGGCCCGGACCGGAAGCGTACGGTGGTACGTCTAGTGCGGGCTTAGGAGAGTTCTTCTGCTATATGTATTTAGGTCTAGATCTCCTTGAGTTCCAGGCTTATGGCCAGGGCCTCGTTGACTTTGACCATGGTCGCCTCGTCCAGAACCGCGATCCTCTGCTTCAACCGGGTCTTGTCGATGGTCCGGATCTGTTCGGTGAGGATGACCGAGTCGCGTTCCATTCCATAGCTGTTAGCCTTGAGTTCCACATGGGTGGGTAGTTTGGCCTTGTTGATCTGGGACGTGATGGCCAGCACGATGGTAGTCGGACTATACTGGTTGCCGACGTCGTTCTGAACCACCAGGACCGGTCTGATACCTCCTTGTTCCGAACCTACTACCGGGTTCAACTGGGCGAAATAGATTTCCCCTCTTTTTATCATTTTTTATCACTCCAGGAATAAAAACTCCCAACTTATCCTAAAAATCCTCCTCCATGGTGGCCGCCGCCTCACAGGCTATATGCAAATTAATAGGGGCCATCTCGATGTATCCTCTCTTCATATATTCAACCATCAGTTCCTTCTTGCGGCACTTCAGGTAAAAAACTATGGCTTCGCGTACTATTTCACTGCGGTTCCGGTTCTCCCTCAGCATACAATCATTTACTTCGGATAGGAGGTTCTCCGAGATGGTCACAATAATACGTCTAGAGGCTGGCACATTAGCACCCCCAAAATAAATATACGCAAATATATATTTATTATATAGACAAGGGGTCAGGCCCGCAAATCCAATAATTGCATCAACCACCGGATAAACCGTCAAAATTGGACAGAATAGGCCAAAACTTTCATTTCCCGCCCTTCGGCCCCCGGCTCAATCGCGGAAAGTTCTAACCACCCGGCTGTGGGGCGAGCATACGATCTCGTAATTGATGGTGCCGATCACGGCCGCCAGGTCATCGGCGGTCACTCCGTCTTCCGGTTTGCCGAACAGGGTTACCTCATCCCCGGTCTTCACCTCGCCCAGTGCAGTCACATCGAACATGATCTGATCCATGCAAACCCTGCCGATCAAGGGCACGCGCTGGCCCCGGATCACTGCCCCGCCACGGTTGGAAAGCAAGCGATTGTAGCCATCCGCATAGCCGATTGGCACCGTGGCCACCTTGATCTCTTCTTTGCTGATATAAGTGCGGCCGTAACTGACGGAATGTTCAGCCGGCAGCGTTTTGACGAAGCTGACCCGGCTTTTCAGAGTCATGGCCGGAATCAGCCTGATGATGGAATTGTCCACCTCATTTGAAGGATACAAGCCATAGAGGATAATACCGGCTCTGACCATATCCAGTTGGGCTTCCGGCATCTCCATGATGGCTCCGCTGTTGGCCAGATGCTTGATAGGTATATGGATACCCATCTGCTCCAGCTCGCCCGTGAACTGTCTAAACACTTCCAATTGATGGTAAGCAAAAGCTTTGTCGGTCTCGTCGGAGGTGGCCAGGTGGCTGAATATGCCCTTGATTTCTATCCCCGGCAGGGAAGCTATGCCCTCAATCGCTGCCAGCGATTGAGGATTGGGATCGAAACCCAGCCGCCCCATACCAGTGTCAATCTTCACATGTATCCGCGCCGGCTGTCCGGCTGCTGCTGCCGCCTGCGACAATCCGGCCGCGGTTTGGGGCTCAAAAACGGTGACATCGACATGATTTTGGACCATGGCGGAGGAATATTCGGGGGGCATCCATCCCAACACCAGTATCGGCCCCTCTATGCCGCTCCCCCGCAGAGTCAAAGCCTCCTCGGGATTGGCAACCGCCAGGTAGGCAGCCCCCGCCTCGATACATAGCTTCGATATTTCCGACATCCCATGCCCATAAGCATTAGCCTTGACGATAGCCATCAATCCGGTCTGCGGGCGGAGCAGGCTCTTGATAGCGCCGATATTACTCCTGATGGCTCCTAAATCTATTTCTGCCCAGCTCATTGAACGATTATCCATCTCTTTCTACGATTGCTTTCAGTATGTCATTGCGGGTGATGATGCCAACCAGCTTGCCATGCCGTACTACCGGGACGCGGTTGATCTGCTTTTTCTGCATCAGGGGCACCACCTCGCTGATAGGAAAATCCTCGGATACCGTCACCACCTTTTCGGTCATGGCCTCTTTGACATAAGTGGCGGTGTATTTCTTAAGATCATTGTTAAATCGTATGGGGTTCTCCAGGAAAATAATACTGTCAAATAATGTGAGATAAAAAGGGACTTTAAGCTCAGTGGCTTTGATCATCAGATCCTTCTCGGTGATGATCCCCACCACGTGATGGTTTTCATCCACCACCGGCACTCCGCTGATGCGGTTATCCACCAGCAGCCGGGCTACCTTGTCAACCTTTTCGTCGGGACGTACGGTCTGCACGTCTTTGGTCATCACATCTTTTACCAGCATATGCCCACCCGCTTTCTTAATATACTGATTTACTGTCCTGCTATCTCCAGAAGGGTATAAGGCAGGTATTCGATTATATCGCCGGCTATCATGCCCCGCTGGCCGATCTCGGCCGCCGCTTGGTCGCCAGCCCGGCCATGGATGTATACCCCGGCCACCGCTGCCTGCTGGGTGTTGAGACCCTGGGCTATGAAACCAGCTATAATGCCGCTTAAAACGTCGCCGCTGCCGGCCGTAGCCATACCTGGGTTGCCGCTGCTGTTGATGTATGTCTCCCCGGTGGGACCGGCCACCACGGTATGGTCGCCTTTCAGTACTATAGTAATGCCCCACTGGGTGGCGTAACCGGAAGCTATCCCCATCCGATCATGCTGGATCTGCTCCACGGTCAGTCCCGTCAGCCGGGCCAGTTCCCGCGGGTGGGGAGTGATAACAACCGGCACCTGCCGATCACGGAGCACACCGGGGTCAGATTCAAGGGCATTTATCCCATCGGCATCGATGAGCACCGGCACCCCTGATTTTTCCAGGATAAAATGAATGATGGCAGCAGCTTCCTGATACCTGGACATTCCCGGCCCCACCGCGCATGCCGAGGAGATGCCCAGCAGGGTTTCGATGGCCGGCAATGCCTCCACGGATATGCTGCCCTGGCCGGTAGCGGGCAAAGCCCGGCTCATGACCTCCATAGTTGTCCCATCCAGGATCGGTACCAAGTCCTCCGGCAGGGCCGCCGTAACCAATCCGGCCCCGGAACGCAAAGCGGCGCAGGCGGTCATGGTGACAGCCCCGGTCATCCCCGTCGAGCCTCCCACCACCAGGACATGTCCGTAAGTTCCCTTATGGGTGTCCGCAGCCCGGGGCGGCAGCCATCCTTTTATAGAGGTGGCATCGATCAGGTTCATTTTGAGGGCGGGATCCTCCAACAGCGAGCGGGGGATGGATATATCGCCCACAGATAGCTGCCCCGTATATTCACAACCGGGAGCCCTTATCAATCCTAATTTGGGTAAAGCCAGGGTCACCGTATGATCGGCCCGGACCGCAGAGCCATGGACACTGCCGGTGTCCGCCTCCACCCCCGAGGCGATGTCAACCGCCAACACCGGCACCCGGCTGTGGTTGAGCAGGTCCGCCACCCTGGTCTCAAAGTCATTCAGGCGGCCCCGGAACCCGATCCCATATATGGCGTCTACCACCAGATCCGCCTGCAGCAGTGCGTTGGTAAGGCTGGCCAGATGCTGCTCCCCGGTCAAGGGCAGGATGGAAATCCCCATCTTATGTGCGATGTCATAGTTTACCCGGGAGTCGGGGGTCAGTGCATCTGGTTCCCCCAACAGGAATATGTCCACTGGCGCGCCCCCGTTAAACAGGTGGCGCCCGACCACCAGTCCATCCCCGCCGTTATTGCCTTGCCCCGCCAGTATTACCACCCGGGGCCGGCTCACCCCGGTTAGGATCTCCCGGATGGCTTGGACTACGCGCAGACCGGCATTCTCCATCAACAACAGGCTGGGGATCATATACTCCTGGCTGGCCCGCCTGTCGATAGCCTTCATTTCGTCTGCCTTAACCAGCTTCATCTGTGCTCACTCCTTACCGGCTATAACTACCGCGATGGCCTGGCCGCGGCTGTGGGAAAGACTAAGCGCCAAATCCCTTATGCCTGCCGCCCGAGCCCCCGCCAATGCCTGTCCATGCAATACCAGTCGGGGTTTACCGTTGGCATCCACCACCACCTCGGTGTCATGAAAGGTGACTCCGGTGATGAATGCCGGATCCAATTTGCGTACCGCCTCCCGGGCAGCGAAGCGGGCCGCCAGGGAAGGAAAGGGGTCGGCCTTGCCCCGGCAATAAGCTATTTCCCCCGGAGTGAATACCCGGGTCAGGAAGCGCGGTGTCCGGGCCGCGGCGACCCTGATCCGGTCAATGTCCACGATGTCGACACCCACCAGCATGTCGTCCCTCCGTAATTCCAGCCGCCTTCCAGCGGTGGACGGTCCAAGTTCCTACTATAATAGTATCAGTTTGCGGGCCCGAAACATTTCTTCCGCAATGGTATACATATTCCCGATGGAGCCGACCTCCAGCTTGTCGGCGAGGCCGTAAAAGTCCAAGCAGGTGCCACAGGATAGGACTTCAACCCCATTTTTGGCCAGGTTTTTGATATGCTCCAAGACCTCGGACCCGGCCGTGGTCAGCAATACGCCGCCATTCAGGAAGATCAGGGTTTCCAGTTCTCCTTCCATCTGGGTCAGGGTATACATAAAACTTTTCATCAGCACGCCGCCCAGCACATCATCCCCCTGCCCCATCACATTGCTTTGCACCACCACGGTGGCCCCCGCTTTTATGCTTTGCTTCTGGGTAACGGTCTCATCCTTGGTTATATTTATATAGTAGAGCCCGTCCTGTTCCTCCACCATGCTGCCCAGGTTCATGGTCTTGACCAATCTGGATATGTTCTCCAGAGCGGCCCGGTTATCGACAATAGCCAGCACCTCACTGACATCCTGGCTGTCCAGGGCTTTTTTGGTCATTATCACCGGTTCGGGGCAATTCAAGCCGCGGGCATCGATCGTCTGTTTCATGGCAAGACCTCATTTCCTCAAAATTCATACGTATCAATTCTAACATATACCCAGTATATGACACTCTTTCCGCCTCGCCAACCTACAAACTCAACCCTTTCCCACAATTTTATGCTGGCATTATTACCGGCTAATGTAAAATAATGTCTACTGATAGGGTGGGCTGACCATCAGGACAGCAGACGGTCTGGGAAGGGCATCCGACCCTAACGCAGGATCGAATATAGCTGCCTTGCTCCACCAGTTGTTGCAAATATTATGGCCATCTTCAGGGATAATGAATCGCCGGAAGCTTCCCCTGGAACTTGCGGACTTATCTACAGGCTGGTTACAGCCGATCGTAGGGTACAACTAATGAAGAACGGAGGAATAGTATGTTGGAATTACGGATCAACGGTTTTGGCGGGCAGGGTTCGGTTACCCTGGCTCATCTGCTGGCGCAGGCGGCGCTGGAAAACGGCGAACAGGGCCAGGCCTTGCCTTTCTTCGGGGTGGAACGCCGGGGGGCCCCGGTAAGAGCCGCGGTGCGTATGTCCTCTACTACTATCCACGCCCATAGTCAATGTGAGCTGCCCGATTTCGTAGTGGTGATGAGTGAGAAACTCACCGCCGCCGCGGTCCATGAAGGCATCAATGCGGCCGGCACCGTCATCATCAACGCTCCTTTCACCAGGCCGATAGCCAATCATTCCACCTGGTATGTAGACGCCGACGCCATCGCCAGGGAGGCCGACCTATTTTCTGCCGACGGACCTTTGATCAATATCCCCTTGTTTGGGGCAGTGTGCCGGGTCTTGGATATCCCGCAGCATATTATGGAACAAACCATTTGCAATAAATGGCCCGGACCTGGCGGCGAGCGCAATCTGGGGGCTGCTGCCGAGGCTTATAATACCGTTACCGAGATCAGAGCCCAGATCGCCTAAGAGGCTTGGGAGCGGGGGATAAAACTGCCAGATCAGTTTCCCGACACCGTTGCGACGAGGCGGATACCATCTCTTCCGCCTCTTTTTTTATTGCTTAGGAAAGGAATGGAATGTATGAGATTAGTCACCAAGCTCTACCGGCCCATCTCCTGGCCAACTCTGGGAGCCGGCGGTGACACCGGTTCCTGGCGTACTCACCGCCCGGTGGTCGATGAGGAGAGATGCAATAAATGCCAGATATGCTGGGTATATTGTCCGGAAGCAGTCGTCGACCGCCTGGAACCGGTCATCGATTACCGCTATTGCAAGGGCTGCGGGGTATGCGCCCTGGAATGTCCCACTGGCGCTATCAGCATGGAACAGGAGGAGTAGCCCTATGAAAGTAGCACCCCAAAAAGCGCAAGTCAGAATGGAAACCGGCGCCTACACCGCCGCATTGGCTGTGAAATGCGCCCGGGTGGATGTGGTGCCCGGCTATCCCATCACTCCCCAGACCAGTATCATGGAAGCCATAGCCGGCATGGTCGACAGCGGTGAACTCCATGCCCGTTTCATTCCGGTCGAAGGCGAGCATAGCGTGTTGGCTGCCGCGGTGGCCGCATCGGCCGCCGGGGCACGGGTTTTTATGGCTACCTTAGCCAACGGCTTGCTTTATATGCACGAGGTATTACATATGGCTACCGGTGGGCGTCTGCCGGTGGTGATGTGCAACGTCAACCGCGGCGTTTTTGCTCCCTGGACTCTGTGGGCCGATCATCAGGACTCCTTTGCC
>JAAYJY010000121.1 GCA_012522705.1 Syntrophomonadaceae bacterium
CCTAGCCGGCACTCCATTGACCATTATGCTGCCGGTCTGACCTTCCATGCGGCGGTCAATATAGTAACCGCCTTCCCGGACCGAGTTGTTCATCTCCAGGACCATGCTTCCCTCAAGGGTGTCCAGAACCTGCACCCCGGTCGCCTCCCAAGTGTCGGTGAAGATGAAGGCTCGCGATGAGTTGTAGTATATGTCGCTGCCTATTTCCACGGTATGGCCGGCGGCAACCGCCTTGCCATCCTGTACCTGCTGCACCGCCCGGTTGCTCAGGTCCAGGTGGTTGCCCCCTTCCAAGGTTAAGTGCTTCCCATCCACTGCCTGCACTATCCCGGTGCACAAAACCTGACCGTAGACCAAGGCAAAATCCTGACCTGAGTCGGAGTTGATATCAGCGGCATCAATCACGATCGTGTATTCACCGCTCTCCGACGTATTGATACTCACCTGCTCCACATTGTTAACTGTGTCGGCAACCTGGCGATGGTCACTATCGTTGCCATAATAGACACGCCCGTGGGAATCCCGAACCATAAGGTTCAGGTCATTGACCAGACTGACGCCGCCCCCGGCCTTGCCAGCGGGGTCAGTCCAGGCCAAGGTAACCTTTATCGGCATGGTGGGGTCGGTGACAATCAGTTTGTATTCACGACTCTCCCCTTGTTTCAGACGTGTTTTGCTGTCATCGAACAAGAAGGCTCTGTCCTTAAGAGCCAGGGAAGTAGAAGCCAGATCCAGAACGCCAAACCCTTCCTGGGCGGGCTCGCCGATGCGATCTCTGGCTCCATTTATCAGTAATGCCTTCATCAAGGCTGCCGAAGGTTCAGCCACGCCCTGCTGGACATTTAATTGCTCTCGCAACAAAGCCAATGCTCCGCCAGTTACCGCCGCCGCCATGGAACTGCCTCCCATTCTGGTATAGAGGGGATTGGCGGCGAAATTGCTGTCGGTTAAGCTGGAACAGGCTGAGATCAGAGCTGAACCGGGCGCCAATAGATCGGGCTTGGTCCGGTCGTCAGCAGTTGGCCCGCGGCTGGAGGATGCTGCCACTTGGTCGGCAAAGCGGGCTTCAGGGTCGAAGGCCGGCCGGGGTACCTGGCTGGAACCGATCACCAGGGCATTCTTGCTGTTAGCCTGGGATGTCAGAGTACCCCGGTCCGGCCCATTGTTGCCGGCACTGAAAATCGGCAGAAAAGTTGGATGCTGGTAAACGAACTTATCGATCTGAGCGGTGCCACCACTGTAACCGCTGCCGTTGCCCCAACCATTCACATGTACCCTTACCCCGGCCTCATAGGCGGGCAGGAAAAGATCAGCGGCATCTTCAGGCACATCTATATTGCCGTTACGGTCCAGCAAGGCCTGAAAATAGAGGCTGGCTCCCGGGGCTATGCCGCGGTATTTCCCTTGCGAGGCAGCTCCGGTCCCGGCGATGGTGGCGGCCATAAAGGTCCCGTGACCATCGGGATCGTCGGCCAGGGTACGATTGGTATACGACTGCAGCATAACTTTGGGGATTTCCCCGGACCCATTGGAATTGTCCAAGTCAGGGTGAATGTCAGAAATACTGCCGTCATCCAAACCGCTATCCGCTATTCCCACTATTTGACCATGTCCGGTCAGGCCAGCGGCGGTGATGATGTTTTCGGCCGTTAAGGGGCGGGAACCGATGATGTCAGCGGAGCGGTCGTTGGCCCCGACTACTGGAGGGAACAACTGCCCCAATATAAGAAAACATAAGACAAGCGACAGACAAACCTGTCGCCGCTTTTTAACTGTAATCAACATGTGAATAGACTCCCCGGTCAGTTTTTACTAGTCGATGTAGTCTTCCATATAACCGCTTATGGCTCTGGCTATGGCTTGAGCCGCCTTTTTCTGAGTACTGCTCTGAGCCAGTAAGGCGGCATCGCTGGAATTGCTAATGAAAGCCATCTCTACCAGAGCGGAGGGCATGTCCGTTTGTCGCAGCACCTGGAAATTTTCCTGTTTTACGCCCCGGTTGTTCAATCCCAGAGCAGCAATCATCTCCTCCTGTATCCGCAAAGCCAGGTTGTAGCGCTCATCCTTTTGCATATACAGGTTCGGATTGCTGAGGGGATAGTAGCAGTAGGTCTCAGTGCCGGACGGGCTCGAACTGGTGCTGCTGTTGCAGTGTATGGAGACGAACACCGAAGCGTTGTACATATTGGCGATTTTGGGCCGGTCACCCAAGGCTACGAAACTGTCGCCGTTACGGGTATATGCGACCCGGATACCTTCATCGGCAAGAATCTCACCCACCTCCAGGGTAACCGCCAGGTTTATATTCTTTTCCTGAAGACCGTTGCCGCAGGCTCCGGGATCGCTGCCTCCATGCCCGGCATCCAGGATGACCAACGGTTCCCGGGACTGAATTTCGCTCTTGTCGACGAACAATACATTCAGAGCGCTGGCGTCATCATTGAGCCCTACCGAAAACTTGGCGTCTTTGGTGGTGGTGATTGTCATGACCGTAGCCTCCTGACCGTCCACTTTCTTGGAGG
This sequence comes from Syntrophomonadaceae bacterium, assembly GCA_012522705.1. Taxonomy (GTDB): domain Bacteria; phylum Bacillota; class Syntrophomonadia; order Syntrophomonadales; family Syntrophomonadaceae; genus PHAA01. The sequence continues at coordinate 2,523 of JAAYJY010000121.1, forward strand.
CAAAGGTCACGCTGTCGATCAGGGGACTGCTGTAGCGATAGTTCGACTGAGCCTGACCCTTTACGGCGTTCTTTATTACCACTTCCAACTTTTTATCTTCCGCCTCCGAGGTATAACCCAGGGCTGCTATCCCCTTGACGGTGATGCTTTCACCGCTGCTGCCGAAAGTGGTCCTGCTGACCGAACTTATATAATTCGGTATGAACAAGACTTCCCTCTTGCCGCCGCTCTCGGTGGCGGTCTCATATTCGATCCCGCTGGGCAGATTTACAACCACCTGGACGTCAGACCCCACATTGGTTCCCTGGACCGTTATCTTCTGGGCTCCCAACCACTTCTCCAGGCTGGAGGTGCCTACCAGCTGACAATCTTCAAATACGTAGGTGAGCCGGCCGCTGCTCTCCGTTA
>JAAYJY010000122.1 GCA_012522705.1 Syntrophomonadaceae bacterium
TAGATTGTGCAGATCGGATAATTGCAATTCCAGTGTATTCACGATGATTATTGAGATTCCTTACCCTTGCGCTGGAGGTTTTTTAATCACGAATTGGGCCAAACAGGAGTAATTAAGGTTATATAACGAATCCGCAAAAATACTTCTATGTTATAGTCGTCTTCGGAGGGTTTTTTCATGTAGGTTTTCAATTTGCAACCCACATTAGTGGCTTTTATGGCAACTGGGAAAGTTGAGTTTAGTATAATATCTGGGCTATTTGATTCTCGCTGATATCGCCAAATACTTGGCTGGTGCCTATCCCGGTGGGCAGGACCAGTTGCAGCTGGCCGCCGACGCTTTTTTTATCTTTGCGCATCTGGGCAATAAGATCACTGCTGGCCAATCGCTCATAGGTGGTGGGCAGACCCAACGAAAATATGAGGTTTTTAATACGATCATGGTCCCTGGAGGACAGTATACTGGATTTGGCCGCCAGCCGGGCCGCCAATACTATCCCAATAGCTACCGCTTCACCATGATTGTAGCGGTGATAACCGGTTAAGACCTCCAAAGCATGCCCGAAAGTATGACCCAGGTTCAATAAAGCCCGGATGCCCTCCTCGGTTTCATCCTGAGCGACAACGTCCGCTTTGATCGCGCAGCAGCGATGAACCATGTGCTGCAGGTATTCCGGGTCGCGGTTACCGATCGCGGTCTGGTTTTGCTCCAGAAAGCCGAAGAAACTACTATCCCATATGATCCCGTATTTAATTACCTCAGCCAGGCCGGTGAGGTATTCTCTTTCCGGCAAGGTCTCGATGAAGGAGACGTCGATAAAGACGAGGGAAGGCTGATGAAAGGTCCCAACCAGGTTTTTGCCCTGAGGCAGGTTGACCCCGGTCTTGCCCCCCACACTGCTGTCGACCTGAGCCAGAAGGGTGGTGGGCACTTGAATATAGCGGATCCCCCGCATATAGACGGAGGCGGCAAAGCCAGCCACGTCGCCGGGGATGCCCCCTCCCAGGGCTATCACCGTCGAATGGCGATCCAGACCTGATTCCACCATTCTTTCCGTCAAAGCTCGAACGGTTATCAGGCTTTTATGATCCTCACCGCCGGGGAAAGCCGCCAGTTCAGCCTTAAAGCCGCCAGACCGCATCAGCTCCAACATCCGGTGGCCGGCAATCTCAGCCACATTGGAGTCAGTGATGATCATTATAGCCGAGGTTTTGGGGATAAAGTCCAGTAAAGGCATTAATTGCGGCAGCCAGTCGTTGCCGATATGTATATCGTAACTGCGATCGCCCAGTTCAACCCGCATGACATGCTCCCCCATCCAGTTATTTCATCCATGCCAGTTTAATCATGATCCTATTCATAAAGACTGGCCAGTGTCTCCGCAAACCCGGGAAATGATATGTCTATGCATTCCGCTCCGTGTACTATGGTGGGGCCACTGGCCACCAGGCCCATCAGCGCGCAAGCCATGGCAATGCGATGGTCATTATAGGATTCGCAAACCGCGCCCTTATAATTACCGCCGCCCTTTATTGCCAGGCCATCTTCGGTCTCCCCGATGTGGGCTCCAAAACGTCTCAATTCAGTAGCTATAGCCTGAAGACGGTTGCTCTCTTTGACTCGGAGTTCGCTGGCATCCCTGATTACAGTGGCGCCCTCGGCTGCCGCTGCGGCAACCGCCAGCACCGGAATTTCATCGATCAGCCGGGGGATCAGACTGCCGCCGATGTTTGCACCCCTTAATCCGTGGCCTTTTATGGTAATATCCCCCATGGGTTCGCCGGAACTCTGGGTCTGGTTGGTAATGATCACTTCCGCCCCCATTTCCCTCAGGACATCCAGGATACCAGTGCGGGTGGGGTTGAGACCCACTCTGGCAACGGTGAGGCATGCGCCCGGCACAATAGCCCCGGCCACCAGGAAGAAAGCCGCCGACGATATATCACCGGGGACCATTATCTGCTGGGCGGTTAGTGGTCCCGGCTGTATGGAGGTGGTTAAACCGTCGGTATTAATTTTGGCGCCAAACGCCGCCAGCATTTTTTCGGTATGGTCCCGGGATAAAGCCGGTTCGGTGACCGAGGTGACTCCCTGCCCATAGAGCCCAGCCAGCAGCACCGCCGATTTTATCTGGGCACTGGCCACCGGAGTCAAATAATTGATGGCTTGCAGATGACCCCCTCTTATAATCAGGGGAGCAAAACGGCCATTGCCACGGCCCCAAACCCGGGCCCCCATTTGGCGTAAAGGCTCGGCTATGCGTGCCATAGGACGCTTGCGGATGGAATCGTCTCCGGTCAAAACCGATAAGAAATCCTGGCCCGCCAATACCCCGGCCAACAACCGCATCGTGGTGCCGGAGTTGCCCACATCCATATAATTGTCCGGCTCTTGCAGGCCATCCAGACCCCGGCCATGGACCTGCAACCGGTCCGGTCCCAGTTCAGTGACCTCCACTCCCAGCTGCCTGACGCAGCGCACCGTGCTCCAGCAATCCTGTCCGGGCAAAAAATTGTCTATGCTGGTAATGCCGGTAGCGATTGCTCCCAGCATAACCGAGCGATGGGAAATGGATTTGTCTCCCGGTATGGATAGGGTACGATCTATAGGCTGCAAAGGATTGACCATCAAGTCCATTTGTCACCACTCCTTTCCATGGAATTTACCGTAAACATGCGATAGTTAGGTAACTATTATAAACGAAAGAAACAGCAAACAAAACCATGGGCCAGTTTATTTAGTGGGGTGATTGCAGTATAATCGTTTTAGGAAAAAAATCACAAATGAGCAGGGGAGATTAGCCGAGAGAAAAGGGGGATGAAAAGATGAAAAGAAAAACTCTGACTTTGTTGACCCTGGGTTTCTTCTTGATTGTCCTCGGTGGTTGCCAGACCGCCAACCAACCAATCCCGCAGCCCAACCAACCGGCTGCGCCCGTCAAATTTAAGGTGGCGGTATTGAGGGGGCCCACCGCTCTGGGAATGGTCTCGATGTTGGATGCCCAGCCCAGCTTGGGAGAAAACGCTCAAGCCGAATATGTCATCGAACAGTCTCCCGATACGCTCAACGCCAAACTGCTGACCGGCGAGGTGGCCATCGCCGCAATTCCCACCAATATGGCCGCCAAACTGTACAACAAGGGCGTCAATTATCAGTTGGCAGCGATGAATACCTGGGGAGTTTTGTACGTGGTTACCAATGGCGACGAGGTTAAGAACTGGTCTGATCTAAAAGGCAAACAGATCGAAAACACTGGTCAGGGAGCCGCCACCGACGTGGTCTTCAGATATTTGCTCAATAAGAATGGCATCGACCCGGATAAGGATGTCACCATCAAGTACGTGCCTACCCCGGCGGAGCAAGCCCAATTGGCTATCGCCGGCAAAAGCCCGATCACTGTCCTGCCTGAGCCCTGGGCGTCGACGGTGTTGAATAAGAATCAAGACCTCAAGATAGCCCTGGACATGCAGCAGGAGTGGGTCCGGATTAACGGTGCCGATGTGCCCTTTGCCCAGACCTGCCTGGTGGTCAATGCCGACTTTGCCAGCCAAAATCCGGTGGTAATGGCCAAGTTTATGGAAGAATATGCAGCCGCCATAGACTGGGTCAACAACAATCCGGCTGCCGCCGGCGAACTGATCAAGAAACAGGATATCGGCATCCCGGCTGACGTTGCCACGGCCGCCATCCCCCGCTGCAACCTGCGCTATATAAGCGCTGTCGATGCCAAACCGGCGGTAGGAAAATATTTGCAGGTACTCCTGGACTTCTCCCCTGATTCCATAGGAGGGAAACTTCCGGATGCGAAATTCTACTATCAGAAATAGTCTGCTCAGCGCAGCTTCCATATTGGCCCTTCTGCTGGTATGGAAGCTGATGGCCGTCTATTGGAACCAGGAATTGATCATGCCCGCACCGGAAACCACCCTGGTTACAATGTGGCAGGTGATCCAGGCCGATAACTTCTGGCAATCGGTGGGTTATACCTTGGGCCGGGGATTGCTGGGTTTTGTGATCTCCTGCGCGATTGGGGTTGTAGCCGGCTTTGCGGCCGGTTTCAGTCCTCCGGTGATGTGGCTGCTGCAGCCTTGGGTAACGGTTATCCGGACCATTCCGGTCATGTCGGTCATTATCCTGGCCATCATCTGGTTTCGAACCGATATTGTTCCCATCTTCGTAACCTTTCTGATGATTTTCCCCATCATATACAGTAATGTTTTGTCCGGTATAAAGAATATAGACAAGCAGCTATTGGAGATGGCCCATATGTACCGGGTCAAACCCCGGCGCATTATGACCGAACTTTATTTCCCGGCCATACTGCCTTATTTGATGGCCGGGGCAGCCAATGCCATGGGTATCACCTGGAAGGTGATAATCGCGGCCGAAATCCTGAGCCAGCCCCGGTTTGCCATCGGCACCAACCTGATGATAGCCAAGATCGATCTCGAGACGGCCCGGGTGTTTGCCTGGACCGCGGTAGCCATCGCCATCAGTTTTATTTTGGAGTATGGCCTCAATGTCCTGGAAAAAAGACTGAAAAAATGGGGTTAAGCAGATGACCTTCAGGTTACGGGACATCGATATAACATTTGGAGATTTACCCGTTTTAAAGCAACTGAGCATGGATATGGATGAACATCAACTGATATGCATTCTGGGGCCATCGGGATCCGGCAAGACCACCCTCCTCAACCTGATATCCGGATCGCTGGAACCGGATCGAGGGCAAATCGAGGGTTTCGAAGGCAAAAGCATCAGCTTTCTTTTTCAAGAGACCAGGTTGCTGCGGTGGAAGACGGTCGAAGACAACATCGATTTTGTCCTCAAGGACCGCCTCAGCAAAACGGAACGGGTCGAGATCATCAACCGCTATATAGAAATGGTGGGGCTGAAGGAATTCAGGCGTTATTATCCCGACCAGTTGAGCGGGGGGATGAAGCAGCGGGTTGCCATCGCCCGGGCATTCGCCTTTCCCTCCGACATATTGCTGATGGATGAACCCTTCAAGGGGTTGGACCTGCAGCTGAAGAATTCCCTCATGCAGGCATTTGCCAACGTGTGGTTGACCGATAAACGCAGCGTATTTTTTGTCACCCATGACTTGGATGAGGCCTTGCTGCTGGGAGAAGAGATATTTGTTTTGACTCCCAGCCCCGGCAAGGTCAAAGGCGTGATCACCAATGCCATTCCCTACAAAGAGAGGAATCTCAACTCCGACCCGCTTCGGTCTATTAAGGACCGGCTCTACCAGTTGATTACTGCTCCATAATCACCCCCTAACCGGGTTACATATGTTCCCGTTTGACCGCTTCAGGCTCAACCGGGGCATGGTCCACCGTTCGGATGGCTAGAAACATGCTCGCCAATACCATCCCGGAGCCGATGATTTCCTTAAGCGTGAGTGTTTCTCCCAAGATCAGGTAGGCCAGGATAAGACAAAATACTGGTTCTGCGGTGCTGATCAGAGTGGCGCGGGTGGCCCCGATCTGCTGAAGCCCTTTCAAAAAGAACAGCACCGCCAGTAGGGTATTCAGGCAGGCCATCAAGACCGCAATAACTAACTGAGGCCAGGTGAGATAAAAGATGACGGAGGCATCAGTTGGGAATAAGGGGGCAACAATAAATATGGCGATCAATGCAATGGTGGCGGTAATTGACAGCGGTTTACTGTCAGCCAGGGTCTTTTGCCCGACCAAACTGTATAGAGCGTAACACAAGCAGGCCAACAGGGCGTAGATGATGCCGTCGGCAGATGTCAGGGAGGATGCATTTTGCAGGCCGGACAGTACATAGATTCCGCTCAAGGCCAGCGCCAAACCGCCCAGCACCCGCGGGACAACGGCTTCTCTATAAATAAAAATACCGAATAGAGCCACAAGGGCTGGGTGGGCGAAGAAAATTACGGTAGTCAATCCGGCTGACAGGTACTCCAGGGCAAAGAAGTAGAATAGTCCCCCCGCCGTCAATAATGCCCCCTGAACAAAAACAAGGGGTTTGAGGGTCAGCACCGGTTCCTTCTTGATGCCTGCCAAAACAACCACCAGAAGCAGAAAAGAGAATAGATAACGCAGGAAAAGAGTGCTTTCCGGGGTTAGTCCTTGTGCGTAGGCCAGCTTTACCAGTACCGGCAGGGTAGCGTACATCAAAGCCGAGAATAGAATATAGAGCGAGCCTTTAAGTTGATGTGAGGCAGTTTGCATGGTTTGGCGCCTTTCGTATGGAACATTCCTTTCAAGAATATAACATAGTGTCAATAATTAAGGCCGGCCTGACCGAATAATCCTCAAGGCTGATTGCCGCCGGCGTGAATTCATGCTATATTATATAATCTGAAGTTACACTGCAAAATGATTGGCTGGAAGGTGTATGCTGCAGAAATTACCGGGAAAAGGTTGCCAGCGGAATTAAAACCAACTGTTTTTTCCGGTGGGGTTCACATATAATCTTATTAATAGACGTAGTATTAACAGTGATAGAACGCGACTTTGGGATAAAGTCTGCGGGTGAAGGATGCGGAGGTGACGTTATGAAAAACAGATGGGGCAGAGGAGAACCAGTGAACTTATCCGACCTGCTGAGGATTACTCCGGTTGCCGACGAGATCATGCATATCAGCGAGGAGTTGGGCATGAGTCTCACCGATGTGATGTGGATAGTATCCCAGATTATAGAGAATCAAGATGAAATAGATAGGGAGCAGGACCCCGAAAGTATGCAGGGGCCTTCCGGACAGGAATGGGACAATATAGACTTGGAAAGCGTCGAAGAAGAGATGGGCCAGGCCATGTATATGGTAAATGTGAAAATCAATGGTCCCGGAAGATTCCCGGAAATCGGTTTTAAAGCAGGCGTCAATGATACCGAGGACATGAGCTACTTCTTCGATATGATCCTGGAGATGATGGAAAAACTTGAATAGGGGACAGAGAGGTCCGGGGTGATCCCCGGACCTTTTTTAATACAATGAACCCCGGTTTATTTTCATTCGCCTTCCCCGATAAATCCTCGGATAAACCGTCATCATTCTCTTAGCCATGCCCATTCTAGTGGTCAGAAATGAGCCGGCAGTTTCTAATAGCCAACCAAAAATGGGAATTAATGGACAAATCAAGCATATTGTAGTATAATGACCCTAGCCGTGGTTGGCACCAAACCAGGATTACTGCTCTATAA